>NZ_JBHWVI010000009.1:0-84973 GCF_042737005.1 Streptomyces sp. NPDC060027 | reverse complement strand
CCAACTCACCCCGGAGCCGGTCCACTTCCCCCAACCTCATTCCGGGAAGCTGCCCACACTCAGCCGAGATCACTCAACGTAACGAAGCACTACTAGGACCTGTCCGGTCGATCATCGGCACGTGACTCGCGCCGTCCCGGCAAGGCCGGGGCACTGCAGCTACAGGCACGTGAGCGGTGAGGTCAGGGAGCGAAGTACCAGCAGTACAGGCTCAGGCCCTTCTCTGCCCGGCTGTTGGCTAGAACTGACAGACACTCAAGGAGGTCCACCGCTCTATCCGGCGAGATCTCATTGTCTGGCTCGGAGGCACTCGCAGCCCACGCAATGCCTATCGTTCGGAGTTGATCCCTTTCCGCGCCCGCCAAAGCCGTACACAGCGGCTCCGGAACAGCGAAGACGGTGAACCCGTCGTTGGCCATGGGCACCACGTCTCGGAGCGGACTCGCGGGCGTGCCCGTCAGCAGAGTCTCCCAGCTGAGAACCGCGTCATCTGGATAGATGCCGTCACATGGCACGGCAAGAAAGTCGTGTCTCTTGCGCGGGCCTACCCGAGCTGTGGACGCATCGTCTGCGGCTAGGAAGAACTCACCTGCAAGCACCATCCGCCGATCCTGTCACGCCCTGGTGCCCGGGTTGTGGTCGGCCGACGGCACCTGGGAACGTCTGCTCCAGGTCCAGGCCGAGGCCGACGCGGCGGGTGAGATCGGCTGGGACATCTCGGTCGACTCCACCATCGTGCGGGCTCATCATCACGCCGCCGGCGCCCGCACCGATCCGCCGCCGGCTCCCGCGTCAATGGGGGACGTCCTGGCAGAACACCAGGACGAGGCACCGTGGCAGAGCCTCGTCGCCCGCCTGGAGGAGGTGGTGCAGGAGGTGAGGGCCTGGGCCGCTCGCGCGGCGGCTTCACCACATAGCTCCACCTGAGTGCGGCCGGCAGCTGCCGCCCACTGTCCCTGATCGTCACACCAGGACAGCGGGCCGATTGCACCCAGTTCAAACCGGTGTTGGAGAAGATCCGTGTCCCCCGCCTCGGGCTGGGCAGGCCCCGCAAGAAGCCGCACAGTCTCGCCGCGGACACGGCATACAGCAATGGCCTCGTCCGCGAATACCTGCGACGACGCGGCATCCGGCACACGATCCCGGAGAAGACCGACAACCAGGGCAGCCGCGGCCACTGCTCGCTCGCCGTCGGAGGTATCCAGGTGGTCCGCAGGTTCGGCGGCGCGTTTGAGTGCGCCGCGGATCATGGATTCGCGTTCTTCCGACGTTGCGTCGTCCAGGTCACCCCCGAAGTCGGCGGCGGTGTCGTTGTCGAAGGGGCCGATGTCCCAGGTGCCCATGTCTCTCCTCGCGCGGCCGTCCGGAGATCGTCGCACTGACCACCGACAGCGAGGTCAGGAGGCAAGCAGCACCCGCTTGCGCAGGAGCTTGAAGCCAGCGCGTCCGTACATCTGCCGCTTGATCATTGCAAGCCTGGCTCGGACACCGATCGTCGCAATCCACCCAGTACTGCGCGAAGATCACCCCGAACACTCTGTCCAAGGCGTATTCCAAAGCGTATTCGAGGCGGGCTACTTCGAGCGGCACGTCCGCACCATCGAGGTCCTGGTCGACCGGGACGCGGTCGCCTCCCGCTCACCGACGAAGAACGCGCGGCCGTCGACGATGGCCAGGCAGCTCTGGACCGCCTGCTTGACCGTCTGGCCGACACTCCGACAGCCGCAGGTCCGACACCTCGCGAACTCGACGTGCCGGCCACCGCACCGCCTTCTGCCACTCATCGCCGTCCGGCAAGGCAGGGTAGGGCAGGCCCAGCGTCACGTTGATATCGGAGTGCGAACTGCCTCGGGAGAGTGTCACAGTCAATGTCGTGACCTTGATGGACGTACTCGTCGACTTCTCCCGCACTGGCCGGATCGGGCCCCTGAACTGCGGAATGACGCTGGCTGAGGCTGAAAACCTCCTCGGCCCGGGGCGCCCGCACCCCGCCCACATCATGAAGGGGCCCGATATCGACGGCTACCCGTACTCCTGGGACGGGCTGCGGCTGGTGGTCACTCAGCGGGCCGTCACCGGGATCTGGATCAGCCTCTGGCCCGGTTCGACCGCCAAACTCCCGCCGCTCGTCCTGCCTGATTCCGAGTCGTTCGACGCCACCGTCCTCCGCGAGGAGCTGATCACCGCCCTGGACAACGCAGGCTGTGAACACGCCGTCAACAGCACCCTCACCTTCGGCCAGCAGGCAAGCCTCATCACCCAACCCGCTGACGTCTGCGCGGTCTTCAGCCTGCCGAGACGGGACAACCACGTGTCGCACCGTGATCGGCACTACCTCAACGTGATGCACAAGCACACGGCTTGACATCGCTGATTCCACAGAATGATGCGGTTGACGTGGCCTTCCACGACGCATGAGCTCCAGGGCAGGGTCAGGCCGGCGGTGACGGCCGCGAGGTCGCGTTCGAGGCCGCTGATGAAGGTGTGCGGGCTGGGCAGGTCGTCAGCCCGGACCGCCGCGATCCACTCGGGGAGCCGTTCCCCCCGGTGCACCATGTCCTGGCTCGCCGGCTGCCGCCGTCTCCACCGGCGCTACGAGCGCAAGGCCGAACACTTCCTCGCCTTTACAAGCATCGCCTGCACTCTCATCTGTTACCGGCGTCTGGCTCGCTGATGTGGGTGCGCAGTAGCTTCACTGCCAGGTCGTGGCAGTAGTGTTCGGCCACCTCCATGGGAGTGCGACCACCCGGACCTGCGAGCTCCGGGTCAGCCCCGAAGGCCAGCAAGATCGCAGTGGTATGCACCGTCAAAGGCTGGCCGCTCTGGAGTGAGCCGTCTCCCTCGACGTCGATCGCATGGGTCAGCAGCGTCATATTGTTGAAGACCTCATTGGGATCGGTGCCATCGGCCAGCAACCGGGCCAGGGCCTCCGCATTCTCGTGCTCCACCGCGTGATGGGCAGGCGTCCAGTAGTCGTTCACCGGAGCATTCAACCGCCAACGCAACGCGTCTGCCAGCGACTATCCACCTCGGCAACCACCAAATGAGATGACGTCTAAATACACCGCAGGAGTTGAGCCAGCACCTCAAGTCGGGAGGCAACCCGGTCGGTTCTGTTCGACGTTCACGAGAACGGGCAGCACCGCTGCCGGAATCCAACGCAGGCGGCCGGTCGGATCGCCCCGGGCGAATGGGACTTGAGTCGTACGATCCCTCGCCCCGCAGGGGGATACGGATCGACCTGGCGGTCGATGCCGAGCTGCCGCGGTCGATGCGACGTTTGGGCATGACCGATGACGGACGGACAGTGCGGACCCTGTGGCGCGCGTTACGGGGCCGGCCGCGCTGGGTGGGCTCGATATCAGTGCTCTGGGCGGTGGCGTACGCCTCGTTGGGCTTGGCTTGCGCGCTGAGCGGGACCCCGCTGTTCGATGGCGGCGGTCAGGTGTCCACCGCGCTTGACTGGGGTGTCGTAGCGGTGGGCGCACTGGCGGCGCTTGTCTGCGGAGCTGTCGTGCGGTACGGGCCGCGCCCGCTGCTGCGGGCGCTGCTCTGGGTAGTTTGTGGACTGACAGCCGTCGCCGCGTTCAGCCTGCTCATGGACGTGATCACGCTGATGTTCGGTGAGGGGGTGGACAGTTGGGCAGCCGCCACGAACCATACGGCGGCGGCCGCCGGGGCGCTGCTGCTCGCCGCGACCGACCGCTCCCACCGCCACCCGCCCCGCGGTGCCTTCGCGCCGGCCCCCTCCTGTGCCCCCTCGCGGGTCCAACTCGCTGCCTGGGCCGGGACCGTGGCCTTCGTCCCGTACGCCGCGATGAAGTTGTTCTGGGCGTGCGGGGGCACCTTCGCCGGGATGAGCAAGCAGGAGATGTTCGCGATCTCCGAGCGCAACGGCGCTTCGGAGATCTGGCTCACTCTGGAGTCCTGGGGCCTGGACGCCACCGTATTGCTGGCCGCACTCGGCGTTTTCCTGCTCTGGGGCCTGGTCCGCCCCTGGGGGCAGGTCTTCCCCCGCTGGTCACCGTTCCTGCGCGGCCGACGTGTTCCGCGCTGGCTCCCGCTGACCCCGGCCCTGATCGGGGCGGCCACTCTCGCCCCGTACGGGGTGCTCGGGCTCGCCTACTGTGCCCTGGCCGCAGCAGGCGCGGTAACGATGCGGAAAGGTGATTTCCCTACGTCGGGGGACGCGTTGCTGGTCAGCTGGCTCGGCATGATCGCGTTCGCTGTCTACGGGGTCGTACTGGCCGTCGCCGCCCGCTCGTACTGGCTTCGGACGCGTCCGATCAGCCAGGTATCAGTTGACGCCGAGTGACAGCTTGCGGCCGGTCAGCTCCCCACCGGCCGGCCCTTCCTTTGCCGTTCCAACCGACCAGGCAGCATCTGGGCGCCCGGCAGCCCGGGGAGCCCGGGGGTAGCTTAGCTGCCCTCGGCTTCGGCGAAGTGGGGCAACGCCGGCGCCGGGGCGGGGACCGGGTGGCCTGAGCGCGGCAGCTCATCGCTGTTGGGAAGGAGCAGGAACCGGCCGGAAGGAGGCAGCGCCTGTACCTCCCGAAGGCGTCGGGCGGAGTGCCGTGTCTGCCGACGCCGGACGTCGTTCACGAGAGGTCGCGTAGAGGTGCCGACCCTGATGCGTGACCGCCGATGGCGCGGCCTTCTGATGTCCGGTCTCGGGCCCTGTCTCGGGCCCTCAGCTCTGGCCCGGCCCGTTCCATCTGCGGGGCCGGGATGGCGTCTCAGGCGGGTGTACGAGTGAAGGCGAGCGTCGCGGTGACCGTGGTCCGGCCGCGGATCATCCCCAGCTGGTTCCAGCCCATCCCGAACTGCTCCCGGTCCACGGTGAACTCCGTGGTGAGGCTGACCGCATCGGTACTTGATTCGGTGACCCGGGCGGTGATGGCCTGAGGGCGGCTCTCACCCCGGACGGTCAGCCGGCCGGTGATATCGACGCTGTCGTCCTGGCGCACCACGGCGTCATCGACGGCGAAGGCGAGGGTGGGGTTGTTCTCAGCGTCGAAGAAGTCGCTGCCGCGCAGGTGCTCGTCTCGCTTGGCGTTCTTGGTGTCAAGGGACGTCGCATCCAGGGTGACGACGCCATGGGCGCGGCCGTCCGGTCGGATCTCGCCCTCGGCGGTAACGCCACCGAAGGTGCCCTTGACGGTGACCAGGCCCCACATCGTCCGGTGCGCGATGGCCACGGTGGAACCGGCGGGGTCGAGCTGCCACAGGCCGGTCTCGATGGCGACAGTCATGGGATGTCCTCCTGAAAAGTTAGAGGGAGCGAACGGGGACTCGGCGTACCCGCGATGGGATGGCCGAGCCAAGTCGTCCAAATTTGGATGACTCCACGCTAGACGGTTATTCAAAAATGGACAACAGGTAGACTGTGACGTCATGGTCGACTCTCCCGCCCCCGCCGATCAGCCCGAATGTGAGCCGTCAGGCGACAGCGGGCTGCTGCCGCCTGAACTGCGCTCCTGGATGCGGCTGCTGGCCGCGGCCGGTGCGATCGAGCAGGAGCTGCGTTCGCGGGTGAAGGACGCCATGGGGATCTCACACGACGAGTTCCTGGTGTTGTGCCTGCTCGCGGATCAGCCCGGATCCGGCTTGCGCATGACGCGGATCGCGGAGCTGCTGGGCCGCCCCAAAACGCGGCTGACCTACCAGGTGGCATGCCTGCAGCACGCGGGGCTCGTCACCAAACACTCCGCGTGCGGCGATCGACGCGGTATCGACGTGGCGCTCACCGACAAAGCCCGCCGCCTGCTCGGCGAGTCATCGGGTGCCTTGGCGGACGCCGTCTCCGAGGCCATCGAGCGGACGGCCTGCGCCCAGCGGTACACGCAACTGCACGACCTGCTCGCGGCGGGCAAGGGCTCCGAGGGACACGACGCCGACGAGACGCCGCAGCCGTAAGGCGCCGAACGGGGAACGCGTCGCGTCGGAGAGTCCCGTTCCAGCCCGATCCCGGGATCTCCCCACCCGCTCCGCCTACGCGGCTCACGGCGCCGGTTACCGGCCGGTACCCCGGCAACCGGCACGTCCGAGGACATGCAGCGCCAGCACTCGCCGTCACCCTCAAGCTCCTGGGCAAGCTGCGTGCCCGTTGCCGATGAACGACGATGGAGAGACAGCGGTTCGGTAGCTTCCGCCCCGCAGGGCGCATACCGCCGTGGCGCGCCGAGGACTGCGCGCGGAGGGAGTTCCCATGGACCCGCCCGCCGCCTCCGGCCCGCACGAACACGGCCGCCACAGGCCGAGCCGCTCTTTGGACCATGTCGAACGAGCGGAGTACGAGCGACTGCGGCGCACTCTCGACATGCGAAACCGTCGCCTGCGCCTTTGGGGAGCATCCCTGCTCCTCCTGCTGGCGATTCTGATGGCGCCCATCAGCGTCGTCGCCACCTGGGTGAATTCCGAGGTCACCGATACCGATCGGTATGAGCAGACCGTCTCACCCCTCGCCCGAGACCCCGCCGTCCAGAGCCTGATCATCGATCGTGTCACTGACGCTCTGGTCCACAAGATCGACGTTCGCAAGATCACCGACACGCTCGCCGACACTCTGGCCGACCATGATGGACCCCGCTTCCTGGTCGACGCGGCCAGGTCGCTGGATGAAGAGCTCAAAGGCGGGCTGAAGGCCGGCGTGCGCTACACGGTCGCCAGGGTGGTGACGAGCGACGCCTTCGCCAAGGCGTGGGACAGCATCCACCGCGACGCGCACACCGCCGCGACGAACGTCCTCACCGGGGAGGGAGGCGGAGCGCTCGAGGTCAAGGGCGACACCATCACACTGAACGTCGGCACCGTGGTCGAGGAACTGCAGAAACAGCTGATCGGCGTGACCCTTGTCGGGGCAGAAGACATTCCCGGGGCCGACAAGTCGATCGAGCTGGTGCACAACGACCATCTGAGTGAGGCCCGTGATGCGGCCCGCTGGCTCAGCGTCGTCGGCCCGTGGTTGCCCGTGGTGGTGGTTGTGCTCGCCGGGCTGGGAATCTGGGCGGCACCTTCACGCCGGGTTGCGCTGATGGCCGCGGGCATCGGCATCGGCGCCATGATGTGCGGGCTGCTCATCGGACTCGCCGTCATGCGCCAGGTCTGTCTGGACGCGGTGCCTCCGGCATCCCCGTCGCAGGACGCGGCAGCAGCCCTCTACGACACCCTGGTGAGGTTCCTCCGGCAAACCATCCTCACCGTGCTCCTCAGCGCCTTCCTCACCGTGATCGCAGGGTATCTGTACGGACACGGCCGCGGTGCCGTCGCCGTACGCGCAGCTGCCGCCCGATGGACCCGAACCGCCGGGCACGCCCTCGCCCGGACGGGACTGAAGCCAGGTGCCGCCGGACAGTGGCTGCGCACGCACTGGCCCCTGACCACGGGCGTCGTCATCGGGGCCGGGATCCTGACCCTCTTCCTGTGGAACTACCCCACGCCCACATCCGTGGTCCTGGTGTTCCTGCTCGTCGTGGTTGTCCTGGCGGCCCTGGGCGTCCTTGCCGCTGCGGACGGAGCGGAGCAACGCTGACATACGTCAGAAGACGAACGGTGAATGCGGAAATCGGTACGGCCGGAGGTGTACCCGTGACCCATCACCAGGATCGTGCGGGGTGATGACCGTACGCGGCCCTGGTCGTCGGGCCGGTCGACGAGCCGCCCGAGAGGGTGCGGCGGCATGCCCGGTAGTTCCCGGCCGGGATGCCGATCAGGTAGATGCCGGCCCGCGTCCCATGGACAACGCCCCCCACAGGCCGAACACCCCAACCGCGCCGGTCGGAACCGCGACTCTCTCACGTGCCCGTCGGTCACCGACCGGACGCAGCCCGCCGCACCGCGCGGGGGATGATGGGGATGGAATGACGGAACACGAGGTCAGGAGCTTCCATGGCGAAGCGGGTTCACCAACCCCGTGAGGACGCGGAGTTCGATTTCATCCTCGGGATGAGCGAAGTCCCGGTCCTCGCATACTTCACCGGGACCTGGCCCAAGGCAATCGAGCCCTGCCGGACGATGGACCTCGTCGTGGGTGGCATCGCCGACGAGTACGCGGGCCGCCTGACGGCCGTCCGCACCGACATGACGCGCTGTCCGGCCGCGACCGAGCGATACGGGATCACCGGAGCCCCGTCCTACGTCCTGCTGAAGGAGGGAGAGACGGTGGCGCACGGCACGGGACCCACGAGCACCGCCGAGGTACGGGAGTTCCTGGACGGCCACCTCTGAGCGGCCACCGTGGCACTGCGGCCCCGACGCCTGTCACGCAAGCCGTTGCGCGCGGGCTGCGGGCGTCGGTGGTGGAGCAGGCGCGCGCGGCCGCACTCACGGTGGAGCATATCGACGCGCGGCCGGACCCCAGTGATGCGGAGACGCTTCTACCGGCTGTGGCAGGCCCACGAAGCGGAGCTGCGCCGGGAGCTCGGTGACGACCGGGCGGCGCGCATGCTGCGGTCGGCCGAGCTGATCATGCCCCGGTCGGCGACGCGCGCG
Organism: Streptomyces sp. NPDC060027; assembly: GCF_042737005.1. Lineage (NCBI taxonomy): Bacteria > Bacillati > Actinomycetota > Actinomycetes > Kitasatosporales > Streptomycetaceae > Streptomyces > Streptomyces sp. NPDC060027. The sequence goes on along the minus strand of NZ_JBHWVI010000009.1, from coordinate 76,483 downwards.
GCCTTGGCCGTGACGCCGAGGAGGCCTTCGGGTGACGGATAGGGTCACCGGGGTCAGGGCTCGCGAGGTGGACGGGGTGTCGGGTGGCTCGGGTTGCGGTGCTCTCCGCAGGGTCGTGGGGGACGACGATGGCGAAGGTGTTCGCCGACGCCGGCAGCGACGTCACGATCCACGCCAGACGGCCTGAGGTCGTCGAGGAGATCAACGTCCGGCACCAGAACGCCCGGTACCTGCCCGACGTCGTCCTGCCCGACCGGCTCCGCGCGACAGTGGACCCGGTCGAGGCGCTCGCCGGGGCCCGGCATGTCGTGCTGTCGATCCCGGCGCAGGTGCTGCGGGCGAACCTCGCCGCCTGGGCCCCGCACATCGAGCCGGACGCGGTCGTGGTGAGCTCGATGAAGGGTGTCGAGACGTCCTCCGGGCTGCGGATGTCGGAGGTGATCCACCAGGTCACGGGCATCCCGTTCGAGCGGATCGCGGTGCTGTCCGGGCCGAACCTGGCCCGGGAGATCGCCGGCGGGCAGCCGGCCGCGTCCGTGATCGCCTGCCCCGACGAGACGGCGGCCGCCGCGCTCCAGAAGGCGTGCCACACCCCGTACTTCCGCCCCTACACGGGCACGGACGTGGCGGGCTGCGAGCTCGGCGGGGCGATCAAGAACGTCATCGCCCTCGCGGTCGGCCTCGCGGCCGGTCTGGGCATGGGCGACAACGCCCGCGCCCTCCTCGTCACCCGCGGCCTCGCGGAGACCGCACGGCTCGGCCGGGCGATGGGCGCCGACCCGCTGACGTTCTCCGGCCTCGCCGGCGCCGGCGACCTCATCGCCACCTGCTCCTCGCCGCTGTCCCGGAACCGGACCTTCGGCGAGCACCTCGGACAGGGGATGAGCATGGAGGAAGCCACGACGGCGACGGGGCAGACGGCTGAGGGTGTGAAGTCGTGCCGGGCCGTCCTGGACCTGTCGCGGGTCCACGGGGTCGAGATGCCGATCACCGAGGTCGTCGCCGCGGTGATCGACGGCACTACCAGCGTCCCGGACGCGGCCGCAGCGCTCATGTCCCGGACGCCGAAGCCCGAGCAGTACAGCGCCTGATCGCCATCTGTGCCGCGCACCCCACGCCCCGCAGCGGATGGGGCGGGGAGCCCGCGGGGCGAGGACTTCCGCGAACGGATCGTGCTCCCGTCACCGGGCGTCGAGCGGGAGCACGGGACCCCGTCACCGGGCGGCCCGTGGACGGCGGTGGTCGTGGGACGAGTTCGGATACGCGGAGGGCAGTTGGGTACGGCGGCGAATGCCGAGTTTCCGGTAGGCGCGGGTGAGGTGCTGTTCCACTGTGCTGACCGTGATGAAGAGCTTTCGGGCGATCTGCTCGTTCGTGGAGCCCCGGGCGGCCAGTTCCGCCACCCGCCGCTCCGCCGAGCTGAGCCGGCCGGCGGGTGGGCCGGACTCGCCGAGGGGCTCCGGCCCCGCTCCCTCGTTCGCCGCCGCTGCCGGTGGCTCCGGCAGGAGTGCCGCGGCGCACCGGTCCCCCAGTGTCCTCGCGTGGTGGGTGTGGCGGCGGGCCTGGACGGAGTCGCCCAGTGACTCGTAGGCGTGCCCCAGGTCGGCGAGCGTGTACGCCAGGTTCAATGAGTCGCCGCAGCGGTCGAGCAGGTTCGCCGCTTTCAGCAGTACCGGCGGGCGCTCGTCCGGGCGGAGGGTGGCCGCCAGGGCGCGGTACGTCAGGCCGCGAGTGCGCGGGTGGCCGGACGGGAGCAGCGACATCTGTTCCGTCAGGAGTTCCCCGGCCGGCACCGAGAGGCCCTTGTGGAAGTAGGCACGGGCGGCATGGGCGCGCCAGGGCACCGCGGACGGGCAGTCCATCTCCCAGAGCTTCATCAGGTGTCCGGCCGCCAGGAAGTCCTGCAGAGCGGCGTCGTGGCGGCCCCGCGCGAGATGGAGACTTCCCCGGGCATCGAGGTAGACCACGCCGCCCAGGGTCCCGAAGGCGGCACTGGGTACGGGGAGGTCCAGGTAGCTTTCGGCCTCGCCCGGATCGCCCATCGCCGTGGCGGTGCGCACCAGGATCGACAGCGGGACGACGACGGCCGCTCCCCAGCTCTCGTGCAGCATCAGCGCGAGCGCCGCGTGCGCCTGCCGCTTCGCGTTCGCCAGGTCTCCGAGGCGGTAGTGGATCTCCGCGCGCGCCGCGGTGAGCATGGCGTTCCATACGAGTCCGTATGTCTCCCCCATGGAGGCGAGGAGGGCGTCGCACCAGACGGACGCCTTGTCGAGGTGGTCGGAGTAGATCAGGACCATGAGTGAGGCGAGCGACGAGGCCGGGCTCGCCGCTCCGGCGAGGGCCTCCCGGAGGACGAGTTCCGCGGCGGGGACGGCTCCCGCCTCGCCGTCGCCCCGGAGGACCGCGCCGAGTGCGGCCGCGGCACGATGCCCGGGAGCGCTCGGCCCGGCGTCCTGCGCCGCCACGTCCTCGGTTCCCGGGGCGGATGCGAGGCCGGGGTAGGTGAGCGGGAGCCACCGGCGCAGCTGTTCGGCGTACGGGACGGCCTCCTCGCCGTCCTCTGCGTGGGAGTCGTCGCCGAGGCGCGCTACTACGCGCGTCGCCTGTTCCACCTGTCCGTTCCAGAGCAGACATCGGACGAGGTGGACGGACTGCCGGACGGAGAGCTCGCCCTGCTCGGCGGCCGCGACCAGTTCGGGGAGATAGCTCTTGACCGCCGCCGGGTCGTACCGCCACATGACGTCGGTGAGCCTCGCGGCGATGTCGATCCGTTCCCGCTCCTCGGCGCACTCGCGATGTGCTCTCTCGAGGTAGCCGACGGCCGCCTCGGGGTCTCCGCCCGCGAGGGCCTGGTCCGCGGCCTCGCAGAGCACCTGTCTGGCCCAGGAGACCGGTTCGCCGATACGCATCAGGTGTTCGGCCGTCACCAGGGCGGGGGCTCCCTTGTGGTGCAGCAGACGGGCTGCCCGGGACCGCATGTCCTGGCGCTCCTTCTGCGACATGCTGCCGAGCACGGCCTCACGCACGCTCGGCTGCCCGAGCAGGTCGTGCTCCAGCAGCCCGCCGACGCCGGGGGACGCGGCGATGCGTGCGACGGATTCCGGGTCCATGCCGCAGAGGCGGGCCACGACGGCCGCCGATCGGAACTCCCCCAGCGTGGCCATCGCCCGCGCGATCTGGAGCACGACCGGATCGGCCCGGTACAGGCAGCTCAGGACAGCACGGCCGAAGGCGGGACCGGCCACTGGCCGCCACTGCCCGGCCGGCTCCGGGATCCTGCCGGCGTAGTCCTCGGCCAGAGCGTGCACCAAGAGCGGCCGGCCACCGCTGAGGTGTCTGCAGTCGGCCGCGATCCGGCCCGCTATTTCAAGATTGAAATAGTCCTCCAGTACCGTCGTGACTCCCGTCTCCGAGAGCGGCTCGAGGTCCAGCTGGGTGCAGTTGGGCATCCGGAGGATCTCGGCCTGAAGTATGCGCTGGACGCTGTCCCGGCCCATGTCCGGGCAGTAGGTGAAGACGATCGACATCGGCGCGGTGCCCATCCGCCGCATGAGTGCGAGCAGGTACTGCAGCGACTCGACGTCCATGAAGTGCGCGTCGTCGATGCACATGACCAGCAGCGGGCTGTCGGTCAGGTGCTGGAAGGCACCGTGCAGCAGACCGAGGATCGACGAGGAGATCTCACTTTGCGCTCCCTCGCCGCCGGCGCTCGCCAACAGCGCGCGGACTTCGAGGTCCGCACCGGGTGAGAAGAGGCGGCACCCCCGCAGAAGCTGATCGATGATCCCCAGCGGCTGGTAGCGCTCGAAGCTCGACGCGGTGGCCTCGAGGACCGTCGCGCCCGCGTCGGCGGCGTCGCGGGCGAAGGAGGCCAGCAGGGCCGTCTTTCCGCTGGCCAGCGCACCTTCGATGGCCACGAGCCGTCTTCCGCCGAGAGAGCACTCGCCGTAGACCTGCGCCAGCGTCTTTTCTTCCGTATCCCGTTCGGCCAGCTTCTCCATCACTTCTCACCACCTCGCAACACAGGGACAGGAGTGGATCAACAACCGACGCATGCACGCGGTCGCGCGCAGATGTCGACGGACCGGCGCCCCGGGGAGACCGATGCGTGCTCCGGGTCGCTCGACGCCATGGACGGATTGTCCCTGCGGTGACTGGGGGCGGACCCCACGTCGATTTCTCGGGCCACGCCGACCACGCCTAATAAGATTGCCACCCCCAGTTCAGGGGCAATATCGCCTGTGCCGTCCGCCGTCACTATTTCCGTGTTCATCGCCATCCCTCAATTGATGGAACAAGGTCGGTTCGCAGGAATTTCAAAGCCAGTGCGCGTCTCGGGCGATCCGCAGTGCGTCTATGCGATTGCGGGCACCGAGTTTCGTCACCAGTGATGAGAGGTAGTTGCGCACGGTCCCCTCGGACAGGTGCAGCCGTGTCGCGATCTCGACAATGGCGTCGCCGTAGGAGAGGCGCTCCAGCACGGAGAGCTGGCGCGCGGTCAGTGGGCAGCCGGCGTTGGCCAGGGCCGCGACCGTCAGGTCCGCGTCGAAGACGCGTTCGCCCTGATGCACCCGGTGCAGGGCTTCGAAGAACCAGCTCGGCGACACGCTTCGTTGCAGCATGCCGTCGACGCCGCCGGAGAAGGCCTGGCGGATGATCGAACGGGTGTAGCTTTCGGCCAGGACCAGACTCCGGCATTCCGGAAGGCTCGCGATTTTCTCGGCCACGCTGATCGCACCGATGTCCGCGCCGTCGAAGCTGATTATCGCGATGTCCGGCCGATGAGTCTCCGCGAACTCCAGCGCGTCGGTGTCGCCGCCGACAGCCCCGACAACCCGGATCTCCTCACGCTTTTCCAGCAACGCGGCGAGGGCACTTCGGGACAGCGATAATTCGTCGGACACCATCACTCGGATGCACATCGGTTCCCCCTGGAATGAGAAACGGCTCGCTGGTGACGGAAAGCGATTCCGGCCGAATGTCGCGACGGCTGTCCGGTCCGGAAACGGCGCCCTGGGGGACCCTTGGGCGATGCGCCACAGCACCGCGCACTCGCCGGTGGGACAGCGGCAGCGGCAGCGGCAGCGGCAGCGGCAGCGGCAGCGGGTGGACTTCCAGCCAGAGCCGGACATCGCACACGCCACGACGGACACCGGCTCACCCGTCGGCCCGTCGCCGCGCCGGACTTGAGCGGCTGCCGCCCCTCTGTCAAGGGACGCCGCCTGCGAACCGGCTGTCGTTTGCATGCGAAACACGACGAGCCGAATGATCTACCGACACCAGCACGGTGAAACCCCAGTACTTTCACGGAACCGCGAGGTGTGAGAGTGACGGAGCCGACTGTGCGTCCGCTCCATGCACGCGGCTGGCTGAAAACCGCAGTAGGTCCGGCCGCCTGCCGATGCGACCCTGCCAGGTGATTGCACTTCCGCGCTGCTCTTCGCCATAAGCCGACACGCGACAAGTACGCCATGCTCAACCTCCCCCGTTTTGAGGCCGACAGCGGTCGAAGATAGTCAGTCACGATGTTTCGAGTCAAGAGGTTTTGGCCAAAGGTTGAGCCGGTTGCGGCGCGCCGCGTCGAAATGCCAGAATTCGTTCGGAATGAAGAACCGCACAGCTGGAATTTGCGGGTCCGATTAGCGCGGTTCTCGGCTTGTCGATCACACATCCAGACGGGGCCGTCGACACGGAATTGATCATCGACGGAGCATGGAATTCGGACCTGTCGCCGTCGACGGCATGCGAAGAGCCGGCATCACCCGCGGTCAACCCGCCCGCTCTTTGCCTTGTCGAACCAGTCGAACCCGGCTCTACGCGATCCACACACCCTCGACACAGGTTCCCCTGAAGGAACGTATCTTCATGAGGCCGATCGTGGCGTAGAACGGCGAGGACAAGGAACGACCGGCGCCTCAGCGGCGGGTGGATTCCAGGTGAAAGCAGGTGCTGTTCACTCTTTACCCTCCGACGGGGCGGCACCCACTAATCGCGGCGGCCCGGCCATCCGGCAATCGATTTCGGCGACGCGTGGCTCGAATTGATGCCCGGGGTCCGAATACAGCGAAGCGGGCGAGCACGGCAGCCTCGCGGGTCGTGAAGAAGGGAAAACTCCACGATCCGCATGCGCCGAGTTCGCCTCGCATCCGGTATACACGCGCTCTCTTATTATTTCACCGACCGGCTGCGGGCCGGGGCCTTGGCGTTCTCCTTTCTGTCGATTTCCAGCCTGATCAAAAAAGGGATCGAGCCGGGCTCATTCGCCCGGCCGATCCTTCTCAAGCAGCAAATCAGCAAAGACAGTTTCGGGTCACGGCCGCGTGGGCGCCGTCTGGTTGTCGAGCGGTTCGGGGGTCTTCTCCTTGACCGCCATCGCCGGCAACGCGAGCGCGGCCAGCGCGGCGACGAGCATGAGCCCGCCGTTCACGAGGAACGCCACGCGGTAGCCCTGGACGAGCGCGTCGAGGCGGCCTTTGTCATGACTGGCATGAGAGGTGACGGTGGAAGCGATGTTCACGAGCACGGCGAGACCGACGGCTCCGCCGATCTGACGGGAGGTATTGAGCAGGCCGGAGGCGGCACCGGCGTTCCGGGGAGCCACCCCGGAGGTGCCGCTGATGGTGACGGCGAGCAGCATGATGCTGACGCCGAATCCGCCGACCAGGTTGGGCAGGAGGATGTGGGTCACATAGGCGGAGTGGGTGGGGACGGTGGCGAGCCAGGCGATGCCCGCGGCGGAGATCAGGCCGCCGGCCACCAGCATGCGCCGGGGACCGACCACGGGCACGAGCTGACGGGAGGTGAGGCCGCCGACGATGAAGATGACGGTGACGGGCAGCATGGCCATGCCGGTGCGCAAGGCGCTGTAGCCGAGCACCTGCTGGCAGTACAGCGAGAGGAAGAAGAGCAGGGCGGTCAGCGTCACGCCGAGGCAGAACATGAGTACATTCGCGATCCGCAGCGTCCGCGGCCGGAGCAGGTCGAGCGGGATGAGCGGGTTGGAGCCTCTGGCCTCGGCCACCAGGAAGCCGGCGATGAGGACCGCGGCCGCGATCAGCGGCACCAGGGTGTCGGGGGAACCCCAGCCCTCGGAGGAAGCCTCCGAGAGCCCGTAGGTGAGTGCCCCGATCCCGAGGGTGACGCACAGGGCGCCGGGCAGGTCGAGCCGGATGCGCTCCGTCCTGGCGGGGGGAAGCAGGAACAGCAGGCCGGCGGCGAACAGTGCGATGCCGGGAGGGATGTTGACGAACAGTACCCAGCGCCAGCTCAGTTCGGCGGTGAGGACGCCGCCGAGGACCACTCCGGCCAGGCCGGCGACCCCGCCCATCATGCTCCACAGCGCCAAGGCGTGCTCGCGCTCGCGTTCGTCGGTGTGGCTCGCGGTGATGAGGCTCAGGCTGGTGGGGGTGAGCGCGGAGGCCCCGGCACCCTGGGCGATCCGGGCCGCGATCAGGACGACCGGACCGGACGCCAGACCGCCGATCAGGCTGGCGACGGTGAAGAGGACCGCGCCGAACAGGAAAACCCGCTTGTGTCCGAAGAGGTCGCCGGCCCTGGCCGCCAGGAGCAGGAAGCCACCCAAGGTGATCAAGTAGCCGCTGACCACCCACTGTTGCTGATCGGTCGACAGCCCCAGCCCGGCTTGCATGTCCGGCAGGGCCACGGTGACGATGGTGGCGTCGAGCACGACCATGAACAGGGCGAGACAGGACATGGCCACGACGACGCCGAGAGGCAGATTCGGCCGTAACACAGAGGGTGTCGACGCGTCTCGGGTCCCGGACATGGAGTCTCCTCAGTGATTGACCACGAGTGAACCACGGTCAAGTGAACAGCGTTCACGTGAACAACGTTCACGGTACGATGCGGCCCGGAGGATGTCAATCAAGGGAGTCTCGATGCCGCTGCGCAAAACCGACGTGGTCGAGGAAGCGCTGCGCTTCCTCGACGCCGAGGGTCTCGACCAGCTCACGATGCGCAAGCTCAGCGCAGCACTCAACGTGCAGGGTGGCGCTCTCTACCGGCACTTCCCGAACAAGGAGGCTCTGCTCGACGCCGTGGCCGACAAGATCGTCGAGGGCATCGGCGACCCCCTGCCGGACGTCTCCTGGCCCGAGCAGATCCAGATTCTGAGCAACCGGCTCCGTACGGCCCTGCTCAGCCATCGCGACGGCGCCAATGTGGTGGCCGGGACGTTCGCCCCCGGAGCGAACACCATCATCGGCTCGGACATGGCCGTCCAGGTGCTCTGCGGAGCCGGCCTGCCCCCTGCCCAGGCGGGCTGGATGAGTTTCGCCCTCTTCTACTACGTGCTCGGTCACACCATCGAGGAACAGGCCCAGTTGCGGCTGCCGCCCGACCACGACTGGCGGGTCCACACCGAGCGGCTCAACGTGAAGGTGTCACCGCAGTACGCGGCGGCCCTCGACTCACTGACGGGCACGGACCCGGCGGAGCGGTTCGACTACGGGCTGAACGTCTTCATCGACGGGCTCTGCCGACTCCAGGCGACCCTGCCGCAGGGGGAAGCAGCTCAACAGGCCGCTCCCTAGGGATCCTTGGTCGGGTTCCGCTTCACCGGGGAACCCGTCCGCCGCGCTCCCCGGCTCCCGTCCCGCCGACCCGACGACGTCGGGTCTCACCGCTCGCCTCGGTCTCCCCGGGGCGAACTGCTCCCGGCTTCCGCGTCCTGCGCGTTCAGCAGCATGTCCAGTGCCCTGATGACCCGTCGGGCGCACGCGGCCGCCGCCGGAATGATGCCCTGCATCAGGAAGTAGCCGTGCACCAGCCCCTCACCCGGTACATGGCGTACGGCCACTCCCGCGGCGCGCATCCTCGCCGCCAGTTCCACGCCCTCGTCGTGCAGCGGGTCGTACTCGGCGGTGGCGACGACGGTCGGAGGCATGTTCCGGAGGTCCGCCCTCAGCAGGTCGACGGCGGGGTCGGCGCGCCGCCGCGGGTCGGGGACGTAGCGCTCGTAGTTCCAGGCCATGTCCTCGACGCTCAGCAGATAGCCCTTGCTGTGCTCGCCGGCCGAGGCGATCATCAGACTCGGGTCCACCGGCGGATAGACCAGCAGTTGCGCCGCGAAGCGGACGTCGGGCGCCTGGAGGACGACGCCCAGGGACAGACTGGCGCCCGCACTGTCGCCCGCGATCACGTGCGCACGGCCGGGAAAGGACCGGGCCGTCCACCGGGCCGCGGTGACGGCGTCGCGCAGGGCCGCGGGATAGGGGAACTCGGGCGCCCGCCGGTAGTCGACCGCGACCACGACCGCGCCCAGTGCTGCCGCCATGGCCCGGCAGGCCCCGTCGTGGCTGTCGAGGTCGCCCAGCACCCATCCTCCACCGTGCAGGAAGGTGACCACCCGCTGCCCGGCCGGCTCCGGGGTGTAGACCCTGACCCCGAGCGCCGACCCGTCCGGACCGTCGATCAGCCGGTCGGCCGATGTCACGGCCGGGCCGGAGGCGTCCTTGTCCCGCCGCGGGTGCGCCGCGTTCGCCCGGTATCGTTCCCGGGCCTGCTCGATGGTCAGTTCCCGGTCGGGGACGGGAGGTCCGTCGGCGCTCTGCCAGGCGATCAGGTGCCGGAGTAGACGGTCCAGAGGCATCGCGATTCTCCACGTACTCGGTCGCCGGGCCGGAGCGCACGCTCCCCGGATTCACTTCGCCGGCACGGCAGTCGAAGAGCACGGCAGTCGAAGAGCACGGCACCACGGCATGGGAAGCAGGTGTCACATGGTGTGCGTCGGCCCCGGTCCGGGGAGCTGGACCGGGAACCGACTCCTGGTCTGTCGGGCTCATCCCTTCGGCGGTGGGGCGAACCGGGTGAGCCCGTGGGCCACCAGCCGGTCGAAGAAGCCCTCGTCGAGCGCGGCCGGCTCCGGGAGGGCGCAACGGAGGACGCCGTAGGTGTGGTCGCTGCGGAACGACGGCAGCAGGTACCCGGGCTCCAGGCCCAGCATCCGGCGGCCGATCGGACCCATGTGCATCAGCGGTGCCACCTCGGGGTCCTCACGGCGGTGCGCCGCCAGTTCCCACCACTTCTCGGGCGACACCTCGGCCAGCGGGTAGCCGGCCCGGCGAAGCGCGTCGAAGGCGTGCATGAGCGAGACCGGCCGGGGCTTGACCATGTGGTACGCCTGGCCCCCTGTCCGACCGACGGAGAGCCCCGCGATGTGGCGGGCGACGAGATCGACCGCCTCTCCGGGCACCGCTTCGGCCCGGTCCGGCGCGTATCCGATCGCGACCATCGCGCGCAGCACCGGCATGAGCAGGTCGGAGCTGGAGGTGTCGCCCGTCACCGAATGCCCGGTGACCAGTCCGGGGCGGTAGACCGTGCTGACGACGCCGCTGTCCGCGGCCCTGGCCACCACACGCTCGGCGGCGACCTTGGAGCGCGGGTAGCCGAGTTCCCCCGCGGTCTCCATCGACGGCCGCGTGGTCTCGTCCACCTCGGCGAGCCCGGCCTTGACCGAGTCCAGGAAGACGGCCAGCGTCGAGACGTAGTGGAAGCCGACCGGCGAACCCGAGCGTTCGGCGATGGCCGTGGCCAGGCCGATCAGCTCCCTCGTGCCGCCGACGTTGGCCGGCGCGAGCTGCGCGTACGTCGCCGTGAGATGGACCGACGCGGCGCAGTGGAAGATCCGGGTCACCTGGTCGGTGAGGGTTTTCCAGACCTGCGGCGGCACGCCGAGCCGGGGCGACTCGAGGTTGGCCGGAACGGCGACGAGCCGTGCCGGGTCGTCCGAGCCGACCTCGGCCATCCGGTTCCGCAGCCGCCGGTCGGCGGTGGCGGTGTCCGTGGCGCGGACCAGGCAGTAGATGACGGGATGGGACTGTTCCAGCAGGGCGGCGGCCAGGTGGCCGCCGAGTGATCCGGTCGCACCGGACAGAATGATCGCGGTCATGCCATCTCTCAGGTGCCGATGTGGTCTGCCAGGTGCTGGGCCAGCGCCTGGGCCGAGTTGTTCTCGGCCACCGCCTTGGGGGCGATGCGTATTCCGAGGTTCGTCTCGATCCGCGTCCGCAGTTCCAGGTTGCCGAGCGAGTCCAGGCCGTAGTCGTTGAAGGGCCGGCTGGGGTCGACGGCGCTGCGGACGATCGCCGCGGCCTCCCCCGCGACGAACCGCCGCAGCCAGGAGACGCGCTCGCCGGCGGGCAGCGCCTCGAACTCGAGCCGCAGCTCCGAGGACTGCGGGTGGTCGCCCCGGTCGTCCTTGAAGGCCGCCGCGAACGGGCTGCGCTGGGCGAGCGCGGTCAGCCAGGGCGCCCGGGAGAGCGGAAGGTAGCCGGTGTAGGGCCGGGTGCGGCGCAGCAGGGCGTCGAAGGCGTGCACCCCCTCCTCGGGAGTGATCATGGTGGTGTCGCCGGCCTCGGCGAGGACGGCGCCGCGCCCGATCTCGCCCCAGGCCCCCCACGCGATCGTGGTCACCGGCAGCCCCTTCGCGTGCCGCCAGGCGGCGAAACCGTCGAGCCAGCTGTTCGCGGCTGCGTAGGCGCCCTGCCCGGGCGAGCCGAGCAGCGCGGCGGCTGATGAGAAGCAGCAGAACCAGTCGAGGTCGTCCTCCGCGGTGGCCTGGTGGAGGTACCAGGCGCCGTAGGTCTTGGACGCCCAGTCCCGGTCGATCAGCTCGCGGGTGATGCTCGTGATGGTCGCGTCCTCCACCACCGCCGCGGCGTGCAGGACGCCGCGCAGCGGGAGCCCGGTGGCCCTGGCCGCGGCCGCCAGCCGTCCGGCGGTCCCCGGGTCCGAGATGTCCCCGCACTCGACGTGCACCTCGGTACCCGCGTCGCGCATCGCCTGGATCTCGCGGGCCGCCGCCTCGCCGGGCGCGGACCGGGAGTTCAGCACGATCCGGCCGCAGCCGGCCGCGGACAGGTGGCGGGCCAGACGCAGTCCGAGACCGCCCAGGCCGCCGGTGATGACGTACGCGCCGTCGGCGCGGTACACCGGGACCCGGTCGGGCGCGAGCACGGCCGCCGTGCCCTGTTCCACCGCCGTGGTGAGCACGAGCTTGCCCATGTGCTGGGCCGAGGCCATCCGGCGGATCGCGGTCGCCGCCTCGGCCAGCGGGAACGAGGTCGTCGTCGGCGGCGTCAGCTCGCCGGCCGCCATCCGCTCGGACACCTCCCGCAGGAGGCGACCCAGCCTGCCCGGGTCGGCCACCGCCATCAGTTCGAGGTCGACGCTGTAGAAGGCGAGGTTGCGGCGGAAGGGTGCCAGGCCCAGCTTCCCGTCGCGGTAGATGTCGCGCTTGCCGATCTCGACGAAACGGCCGCCGAAGGACAGCAGATCGAGGCCGGCGCGCTGCGCGGCACCGGTGAGCGAGTTCAGGACGACGTCGACGCCGGCTCCTGAGGTGTCCTCGCGGATGCGGTCGGCGAACTCCAGGCTGCGGGAGTCGTAGACGTGCTCGATCCCCTGCGCGCGGAGCCAGTCCCGGCGCGCCTCACTGCCGGCCGTGGCGTAGATCTCCGCCCCGACGTGCCGGGCCACCGCGATCGCCGCCTGGCCCGTTCCGCCAGTCGCCGAGTGGATCAGCACCCGCTCGCCCGGACGCAGCCTGGACAGCTCCATGAGCCCGTACCAGACGGTGGCGTACACCGCCGGGACGGCGGCGCCCTGCTCGATGCTCAGAGCGTCCGGCAGCGGCGCCGCCAGCGCCGCGCCGATCGTCGCGTGGCTGGCCCAGGCGCCCTCGGTGGCGGCGCTGGTCATCACCCGGTCGCCGACCTGGAACTCCGTCACCGCGTCGCCGACCCGGACGACGGTGCCCGCGCAGTCGACGCCGAGGGCCGGCGTCACGCCCTCGAAGGCGAAGTAGTTCCCGTGGGCGAACAGGACGTCGTGGAAGTTGATGCTGGCGGCGCCGATCTCGATCTCGATCTGGTCGGCGCCGGGGGCGCGGCGCGGGACCACGGTCAGTTCCAGCGTGTCCAGGTCGCCGGGCTGGCGGATCTCCATGCGCACGCCGTCGGCCGGGCCGCCCGCCGTTGCCGGGTGGCGCTCGTCGGCGGCGAGCGGCGCGTGCTGGAGCCGGGCGGTGTACCAGCGCCCCGCGCGCCAGGCGGTCTCGTCGTCCGCGGTGTCCGAGGTGAGTTCCGCCGCGAGGTTCTTCGCCGCCGGACCGTCCTCCTGGTCGCTACGGACGTCGATCTGGGTGGCCCGCAGTTCGGGGAACTCGGCGCCGATCACGCGGAGCAGTCCGCGGATCCCGGCGTGCTCCAGGTTGACCAGGTCGCCGGGTACGACCCGCTGCGCGCTCTCGGTGATCGTGTAGAGGCGTGGCGGGGTGCCGTCGGCTCCGGCGAGTTCCCGCGCGACCTCGACGACCGACGCCACCAGGTCACGTCCGAGGGCGACGGCGTCCTCCCCGGCGGACCCGGCCGGACGGGGGCAGAGCAGGACGACGCCGTGCCAGGGGGTGTCGGAGAGCGCGACCTGCGTGCCGGGCGCCGGCCACGGCCGGATCTCGCAGTGGGCGCCCTGTTCGCGGAGCGCCTCCGCGAGCTCGTCCGGGGCCGGCACGGACCGGGGAGACGCCAGGATCAGCCAGGGCTCGACGGTGGGCTTGCCCGTGGGCTCCGGCGGCTCCTGCTGCTGCCAGGCGATGGTGAGCAGCCGCTCGTTGAGCAGTTGGTCGGCGTTCTCCTCGCCGCTGGCGTGGGTGCCCATGACCAGGCCGTCGACGGTCAGCAGGACCGCGCCGTACTTGTCCGTCAGCCGGACGTCGGCGATCACCCGGTTGCTGTCGCTGGAGCGGAGCTGGACGTGGCAGTACCCGGCGCCGCCGACGGTCGACCACAGCTGGAGCCGCTGGACCTCCAGCGGGAGCAGCAGGCCGCCCTCGCCGTCGCCCGCGACGGCGGGCAGCGCGGCGACACATTGGAAGCAGGCGTCCAGCAGGGCGGGATGGACGGAGAAGCCGTCGTTGCCGCTGCGCAACTGGGACGGGAGGGTGACCTCGGCCAGGACGCTCCGCCCACCCTCCGCCGCCGCGCCGCGGTGGGCCGCCACGGCCCCCTGGAAGGCCGGCCCGTACTGGATGCCGCGCTCGTTCAGGGTGCCGCGCAGGTCGTCGCCCGACAGCCGCTCGGTGTGCTCCTCGATGAGCAGGTCGATGTCCAGCGGTACGGGCTCGGCCCGGTCCGCCGACGGGGCGTGCAGGGTGGCGGAGGCGAGCCGTGCCCGCTCGTCGTTCTCGGTGGTGACCGCCTCCCAGCGGGCCTGCCCCGGGCTGTCCACCGTCGCGGACGTGGACAGGTCGGTGTTTCCGCTGAGCAGCAGCATGCGCTCGAACTTCAGGTTGTGGACCTCGGCGCCGGGCCCGAAGATCTCGGCGGCGGCGGTCAGGGCGGACTCGCAGTGCGCCGCTCCCGGATAGGCCGCGACGTCCCGCACCCGGTGGTCGGTCAGCCAGGGCAGCACCGAGGTACCGACGTCCGACTGCCAGGCGTGGCGCTCCTCGTCCTCGTCGAGGCGGATGTGTACGCCCAGCAGCGGGTGGATCCTGACCGTGTGGGCGAGCCGCGACTGGCCGGGCCTGACCAGCAGGTGCTGCCGGGTCCAGGTCGGCAGCGGCGCGTCGACCAGCTCGCCGCCCGGGTACAGGGCGGCGAAGTCGACACCGCCGCCCGCGGCGTGCACCTCGATGAGGCTGTGCAGCAGGCCGTACGGGGTCTCCTGGGCGCGCCGCATGCTCGCGATGGCGTTCGCGGGCAGGCTCGCCGACCGGGCGCACTGGTCCACCGCCCGGGTCAGCAGCGGGTGGGGGGAGAGTTCGAGGAACACGCGGTGGCCGTCGTCGAGCGCGGCCATCACCGCGTCGCCGAAGCGGACGGGCCGGCGGAGGTTGCCGACCCAGTAGTCGGCGTCGAACGAGGGCCGGAGTCGCGGGTCGTCCATCGCGGTGCTGTACATCGGCACCGTCCCGGTGGTCGGGGCCAGATCGGCGAGCACGTCGGCGAGTTCGGCGAGGATCGGGTCGACCTGCGGGGAGTGCGAGGCGACGTCGACGGCCACCTCGCGCGCCAGCACGCCCCGGCGCTCCCACTCCACGATCAGGTCGCGGACCCGCTCGGTGGCTCCGCCGATCACCGTGGACTCCGGTGAGGCGATGACCGACACGACGACGTCGTCGAGGCCCGCCAGCTCCTGCTCGACGCGGGCGGCGGGCAGCTCGACCGAGGCCATCGCGCCCGCGCCGGCCAGCCTGGCGCACAGCCGGGACCGGCGGCAGATCACCTTGACGCCGTCCTCGAGCGAGAGTGCTCCGGCGACGACGGAGGCCGCGACCTCGCCGAGCGAGTGCCCGATGACCGCGCCCGGCCGGACACCGGCCGCCCGCCAGGCCGCGGCGAGTCCCACCTGCATGGCGAACAGGGTCGGCTGCACCCGGTCGATGCCCGTCACCGTCTCCGGCGAGGTCAGCGCCGCGGTCACCGAGAAGCCCGACTCGCGCTGGATGAGCGGCTCGGCC
This sequence comes from Streptomyces sp. NPDC060027, assembly GCF_042737005.1. Lineage (NCBI taxonomy): Bacteria > Bacillati > Actinomycetota > Actinomycetes > Kitasatosporales > Streptomycetaceae > Streptomyces > Streptomyces sp. NPDC060027. Next base: position 61,002 of record NZ_JBHWVI010000009.1, on the reverse strand, counting down.
TCCGCGACCAGGGCGGCGAACGCCGGTTCGGTGGCGAGCAGTGAGGCGCCCATGCCGGCCCACTGGGAGCCCTGGCCGGAGAACAGCCAGACCGGGCCGCGCGAGTCGTCGCCGGTCGCGGGGGCCGGGGGTCGCGCGGCGAGCTGGTCGCCGAGGCCGCGCAGGCCGGCGATCAGCTCCTCGCGGTCCGTGGCGATCACCGCGGTGCGTAGGTCGCGGTGATCGCGGCACCGGGCGAGGGTGTAGCCGAGGTCGGACGGCTCGACCTCGTCATGGGCGCTGAGCCAGTCCGCGATGCGCGTCGCGGTCGGCGCGAGTTCCTCCGTCGAGGTGGCCGACAGCGGGAACAGCAGCCGCTCCCGCGTGCGCCGCGGGGCCGGCCGGGTGACGACCGGCGCCTCCTCGAGGATCGCGTGCGCGTTCGTGCCGGTCATGCCGAAGGCGGAGACCGCCGCGCGCCGGGGCCGCCGCTCGTCCGGCCAGGGCTGTATCTCGCCGGGCACGAACAGGTGGGTGGGCAGCGAGCTGATCTCCTGGTTCAGCTCGTTCAGGTGCAGGGTCCCGGGCACGACGCCGCGCTGGAGCGCCAGGATCGCGGTGATGAGGCCCGCCGTGCCCGCCGCGGACTCGGTGTGGCCGATGTTCGACTTGACCGAGCTCACGGCGCATCCGCTGTCGCGGCCGTACACCTCGGCCAGCGCCCGGAACTCGATGGGGTCGCCGACCGGGGTCCCGGTGCCGTGCGCCTGCACCAGCCCGATCGTCTCCGGCTCGGCACCCGCGTCGGCCAGGGCGGCCCGGTGCACCGCCACCTGGGCGGACTCCGAGGGCATCGTGATCGTCTCGGTCCTGCCGTCCTGGTTCGAGGCGACGCCCTTGATCACCGCGAGGATGCGGTCCCCGTCGGCCAGCGCGTCCGAGGCGCGCTTCAGGAGCAGCACGCCGCAGCCCTCGGACCGGACGAACCCGTCGGCCCCCTGGTCGAAGGGCCGGCACCGGCCGGTGGGCGAGAGCATCCCCAGACCGGACGAGGACACGGTCGCGTCCGGAACCAGCATGATCATGCAGCCGCCGGCCAGCGCCATGTCGCTCTCGCCGCCGCGGATGCTCTGGACCGCCAGGTTCACCGACGTCAGACCCGAGGAACAGGCGGTGTCGATGCTCAGGGCCGGGCCGGTGAGGCCCAGCGCGAAGGCGATCCGGCCCGACCCCATGCTCGGGGCGGAGCCGGTGAAGCCGTACGGGTGGATCTTCTCCTGTTCCTGGGGGCCGTGGCAGGCGAGGGCGTAGTCCATGTGCGCCATCCCGACGAACACGCCGGTGCGCGTGCCCGCGAGCGCGGACGGCCGCATCCCGGCGTGCTCGACCGCCTCCCAGGCGGTCTCCAGCAGGACCCGGTGCTGCGGGTCGGTGGACAGCGCCTCACGCTCGCCGAGCTTGAAGAACTTCGCGTCGAAACCCGCGACATCGGTGAGGAAGCCGCCCCAGCGGGACACGGACCGGCCGGGCACGCCCTTCTCCGGGTCGTAGTAGTCCTCCGCGTTCCAGCGGTCCGCCGGGACGTCCGTGATCGCGTCGCCGCCGCGCTCGATCAGATCCCACAAACCCTCTGGGGAATCGATTCCACCCGGGAATCGGCACCCGATGCCAATGACCGCGATATCCCTGGGATCCGACACGACGACTCCTTTTTGCGGAACGGACCGTACTTGGCGATCCAACGAGAGTTGCTGTCCAGCTGGTCAATCTTCTTTAATGTGCGCAATTCATCCGTGACCGTGCTCAGAACGACGTCACCACCGGCCCGCGTGGACACGTGCGGAGGGCGACGGCCAGGGAGAGATCCGTCTCGGAGCGCACCCAGACCGGCACCCGCGCGCCCCGGTAGGACGCCTCCAGCGCGTCGCCGGAGCGGCTGAGCTCGACGCGCCAGAACAGCAGGTCGTCCTTGGTCTCCGGGCCGTACAGCACCTTGAAAGCCGCTTCCTTGGCGGCGAACAGCTCCCGCGAGGTGAATCCCGCTCCCGGTACGAGCAGCGTGTGCCGCTCCGGTTCACGCAGGACGAACCGGGCGACGCGGGGACCGATCACCGCGTCCTCGATGTCGACGCCGACCCCGGCACCACCCGGGACCACCACCGCGACGGCCAGCCGGCCGGTGTGCGAGATCGACCCGGCGAAGCCCGGCGGAAAGCGCGGCCGGCCGTCGGCGTGGCGCGACACGACGGATGTGGCGGCGCCGGCCGCGGCGAGTGCCGCCGATGCCGCACGGCGGCCGGCCGCGGACTCCTGGGCCGGGCCGTACGGCCGCCGGACCGGACGCCAGGCGATCCGGACGCCCGCCGCCACCTCGGCGGGAAGCGGCAGGTCGACGGTCACCGTGCGCCCTCAGACCCGGAGTGCCAGCACGTGGTCGGCGAGCGACTCGACCGAGCGCAGGGCCTCCGGCCGGACGTCGTCGTCCCACTCGAAGCCGAAGGCGTCCTCCATCGCCACCAGCAGGCTGACCAGCGCGTTGGACGACACCCCCGCCTGGCGCAGGGACGCCGAGTCGGGGACGCCGCTGAGGAACCCGGCATCGGTGAACAGGCCGAGCAGCAGTTCTCTGATGCGCAGCCGCACCTCCGCCGCCCGGTCAGGCACGCGCTTCCACTTCCCCGATGAACTTGTGCACGAGGGCCTGGAAGTGCTCGGCGTCGTCCACGTAGGGCACGTGGCCGGCCTTCGGCATGATCTCGTGCCGGCCGTCGGGGAACTGCTCTGCCAGTTCCTTGGCGCCCGTCGAGCCCAGCAGGAAGTCGTCGTCGCCGATGACGACGAGCGTCGGTGCCTGGATGCCGGCCAGCATCTGGGGCTTGTGCTCGTCCTTCATGGCGTGGGTGAGGCCGTTGACCAGGTCCTCGACGGTGGACAGGGCCGAGAAGGCCTCCCGGAAGGCCAGGTAGCCCGGAGAGCCGAGGAACTCGTTCATCTCGGCGCTGAAGACCTCCGGGTACATGTGCTCGTAGAGGCCCGCGACGCCGTGGGTCTGCAGCGTACGGAGCCACGCCCGCTGCACCTGCCGCTGGCGCCGCATGCCGCGGGGGCCGAAGACGGGCCCCGTCAGTACGAGGCCCCTGATGCGGTCCGGGTGCTTGATCGCCATGTCCCGGGCCAGCACGGTGGAGGTCGACACCCCGATGAGATACGTCGACTCGATCTCCAGGGCGTCGAGCAGGCCGATCAGGTCGGTGATGTGCTCGTCCCAGGTCGGCTCCTCGGGGATGTGCGAGGAGGCCCCGTGGTTGCACATGTCGTAGCTGAGGAGGCGGTAGTCCTTCTCCAGCTGCTCGCTGAACACGCGCCATGACGGGCTGGTGAGGAAGAAGGGGTTGACCATGGTGATCGGCGTGCCCTCGCCGCGGGACTCGTAGTAGAGCTCCACCCCCTCCCGCGTGGGGATCCGAGGCGTGTCCTCGCGGTAGGTGAGATCCATGCGGGACAGGTTCTCGTAGCCTGGCATCGGTTCTATCCTTTCCCTCCGTCGAGGGCGTCGGCGCCCTCGACGATGTGCGCGAAGGCGGCGACGATGTCGGCCGCCGGGCGTTCCTGCGAGACGGCACCGCAGGACAGACCGCAGTACAGCGCCATCTCCTCGACGCGGCCGGTGGTGGAGACGGTCGGTGTCGCGGCGCTGAACCGCGGCACCACGTGCTGTTTCCCCTCGACCACCGTGCGGCCGATGAACTTCTTGGGCTGGTCCGGGTCGCGGGTGACGTTCGTGGCGAGGACGCGGTGGCGCCGGCCCGGCCATCCGATCTCGTACACATCGGTGATCACCGTGTCGGCCTCGCCGGAGGTGCGGACCGCGGTCTTGAAGTACGGGTGGGCCATCGACTCGCGGGCGACCACGAAGGCGGTGCCGAGCAGGACGCCGTCGGCTCCGGCGGCGACCGCCCGGGCGGCCTGGGCCGGCGAGCCGATCCCGCCCGCCGCGACGAGGCAGGTGTCGGGCAGCAGGGCACGCAGCTCGGCGACCAGGTCGTCCCGGTTCGGCGTACCGAGGAGGTGGCCGCCCGCCTCGACGCCCTGCGCCACCACGATCGCGCCGTGCCCGGCCGCGCGCACACCGTCCTCGACGGTCCCGATCTGGACGACGAGTCGGCGTCCCGCGGCGGTGATCCGGTCGAGCACGGCGTCGTCGGCCATGCCGAACAGGGAGAGGTAGACGTGCCGCGGTGTCCGGTCGAGCACCTGCGCGACCTGCCGGACGAGCTCGTCCGGTCCGACGACCTCCGGGATCAGATTCACGCCGACCGGGCGGTCGGTTCCCGCGACGAGCCGCCCGAGCATGGCGGACAGCGGGTCGTCGACCAGCTTGTAGCCGCCCGCACAGCCCCCCGCGCCGGCCTCGGACACCGCGCATGCCAGGTCCGGGCCCGCGACGCCACCCATCCCCGACTGGAGCAGGCTCACCCGGATGCCGAGCACCTCTGCCAACGTGGCGCGCATCAGCTCAGGTTCTCCACTGCGGACAGCGCGGCGGCACTGTCGCCGAAGCGCTGGGTCAGGGTGTGCACCCACCGCTCCAGGCCGAAGGCGAGGCAGCTGGTGTGCGCGGTGTCGCCGTCGGCCCGGATGGAGCACCGCTCGCCGAAGAAGTTCCGGTGGTAGTTCACCGAGCCGATCGCCAGGCCGTCGACGACGAACTCCTCCTTGACCGGGAACAGCCGCTGCATCTTGGCCTTGCCGCTGTTCTTGTCGAAGAAGGGATCGGTCGCGACCTCGACCTGCACGTCCAGCCCGAGCTCGGCGCAGAGCGTCAGCACGGTGTCCTTGGCGCGTGTGAGGTGCTGCTTGGCGCCGTGCTCCGGGCCGATGAAGACGATCTCCCGCATCGAGAAGCCCAGCAGCCGCTGGAGGCCGTCGTAGTGGTCCTCGTTGCGGAAGCAGGTGGCGAGCGTCGTCCGGGTGATCCCGCTGTCGGGCAGCGCCGTGCCGGCCAGGTCGAGATAGATGGCGTAGCAGGCCGCCGACGGCAGCGCGAAGGCGGCCGGTTCCATGATCTCGGGCGGTACGGTGTCCAGCGGCCTCGGCGTCTCGGTCAGCAGCTTGCCGAGGCGGTGCGGGTCGAGCCGGGTCGCGGCCAGACCCAGGTGCGGGAAGTTGTCGAAGTAGTCGAAGGTGTCCAGGTCCTTGCACCGGATCAGGAAGGGGAACCGGAACTCCGGGGCCTGCCATCCCTCGGCCAAGCGTTGGAACACCGAGTCGAGCGCCCGCAGCAGACGCAGCTGGCCGCCGTCCAGAACGCTCAGGCCGTTGTCCGTCGCTGTGGTCATCACGCCGCCTTCTGCTTGAAGAATCGCGCTTCGATCGCGTTGAGCGTGCGGAAGTCGTCCAGGTCCAACTCTTCGGGATCGATCGCCTCGCCGGTCAACTCCTCCAGCAGGAAGATGAATTCGACGAAGGCGAGGGAGTTGATGGCCCGGCTGTCGATCAGGTCGAGATCGCCGTCCAGCCGGTCGAGTTCGGGGTTGCGCCCCAGGATGAACTCCTGGACGGACTGCATGGGTTCGGTCATCACTCGGCCGGCTCCCCGATGCCCACGCCCGACTTCTCGAGGAAGCGTCTCGTCCGCTTCAGCACCCGGTCGTGCGCCGCCTTCCTGGCGGGGTGTCGCAGCGCGCGCCGCCGCAGGTTCAGCGCGTCCGGGATGCCCGCGTCACGGTAGGCGGCGGGGTTGTAGAGGGTGGCGATGCTGTACTGCAGGTACTTCTCTAGGTATTCGGCTATGAGGGGGACCTCGGCGGGATCGCGCCGGGTCACCTGGTCGAGCAGGTTGACGAAGATCATCCGGCCGAACGCGACATGCCGGCTCTCGTCCTGGTGATGCACCCGGTTGACCTCTCGGGCGATGTGCGGCAGCGTCTCGTCCGTCGCCATGTGCGCGTTGTAGTGGTCGACGATCTCCTCGAAGATCAGGACGCGCGCGAACACGACCAACTCGCGGGCCAGCGGCGAGAGATGCTCCACCGAGTCGGCCCGCAGCTTCGGCTGCGCCCCGTACAGCTTGCCGCCGTAGCGCAGACAGAACTGGGCGAAGAACCACATGTGCTCGTTCTCTTCGCCGATGAAGTGGTGCAGGAACTCCGAGACGCCCGCGTAGGCGCGCTCGTGGATGCGCATGACCACCTCGGTCAGCAGCTCACGGATGCCGTGGATGTTGAGGCTGAAGAAGTTGATCGCCTCGTACCGGGTCAGTGCGAGCTGCTGTTCGCGGGTCAGCTCGTCCCACATCTCGGTGCCGGCCAGCGTGGTCAGGCTCTCGCTCATCCAGGGCTTGTCGGCCTCGATGGCGTCGGGCCAGTCGAAGGCCGTGTAGGGGTTGTAGTAGCCGGACTCCGCCATCTGTTCCAGCCGGTCCAGGTCCAGCACGACCGGTTCGATTTCGCGTACAGCCATGTGCAAACGTCTCCTCAACGCACCGATCGGATATCCGCACGCACGTGGACCGGCGTCCGTGAGCCGCAGTCGTGATGGCCCAGAGCGGCGTTGCCAGAGGCGGTGGACGGAATGACTTTGTTGTAGATCGATCCGAGGCACAGCTCCTGGAAGTCACCGGTGCTCGCGGAGAGCCGCGCGGCGAGCTGGGCCTTGGCGATGTCGATGGTCTTGAGCCTGCCGTCGTCGTCCTCGACCTCGACGCAGGCGTGCGGCAGATCCAGGGCGCCGCCGACCACACCGCAGAACCAGCCCCGTTTCGCCTCGGCCCGGTACCCGGCGTCCCGGAAGCGCTCGGCGAGCAGCAGGCTGGCCGCGATGCAGCTCGTCGCGCCCAGCTCGTGCACCAGCGCGTAGTCGGCCTGCATGGGCACGGGAATCATCTGCCAGCGATAGCCGGCCGCCAGGTACTCGCTGGTCAGCCGCCGCAGTACCGGGGAGAGCACCGGAGTGCGCGCACCGGTCGTGGTGACCGTGGCCTTGTACGTGGCCGACGCGGAGCCCGGTGCCGGCGCCGTCACGTCGGTGAGGCTCCCGCCGAACCGCGCGATGTCCGGCTCCTCCAGGCGCCACGGGGCCTCCCCCGCACAGTCGAGGCATTCCAGGTGGACCTGGAAGTCCCAGGTCTTCGTGCGGAGCAGGGCGTCCACCGGCCGGCCGGCGAACCGGAAGAGCATGCGGAACGCGAGTTCCGGCTGGGTCTTCGAGGTGTTCGAGTACATGCCCAGGTTGTAGAGATCGTTCGGGTCGAAGTGACGGATTCCGGACCGGTCCTCGTACGGCAGTCCGGCGGCGACGAGCCGATCGATCTCCGCAGCTCCACAATGCAGCATGGCCTGCGCCACCGATTCCGGCTGATTCTTGTTGGAATATTTGGCAGGAACGAATTCGATAGAATGCGCCACCTTTTCCCAGGGCGTATCCACCGTTACAGATTGGCCCGACACAGTCCATCTCCCGATACAGGATCAACACGATGATCGCCAACGAACCCTGTCGACGCTATCAGCGGGACCACTTGGCGCGACAGATTAATCCCGCACCTTTCCTCGTGCATTCTTCATTGAACGCGTGGACATGCTGGATCACCCCACCGGTAATCCGATACGGTGAGGAAATCGCTCGTTCTCGTTCTCGTACTCGCTCTCGCGGACGGGCGGGAGGTGTTCCCGGGCCGGGTACGAGAGCTCGTGTTCAGGTGCGCGGGGCGCCGACGTCCGCGGGCGGCGCGGCCGTCGCCGGGCCCTGCCCGGGCGGGTCCGGTACGGGGGTGGCGCCGCGCCGGGACAGCAGCGGGCCGGCCATCGCCGTCGTGACGAGGGCCATGATCACGAGCATGGTGAACATGCGCCCGTCCAGGACACCCAGGCTGACGGCGGCGTTGAGGATGATGAGTTCGGTCAGGCCCCGGGTGTTCATGAGCAGTCCCAGGTCCGACGCCTCTCGCCAGGAGAAGCCGGCCATCCGGGCCGGCAGGATCGCGCCGACCAGCTTGCCGACGCAGGCCACGGCAATGATCGCGACCAGCGCCAGGACGTCACCCCCGGTCAGCGCGCCGAGGTCCACGCCGAGCCCGGTGACGATGAAGAAGACCGGGAGCAGCACGACGCTGACGTGGTCCAGGGGCCGGCGTACGTGCTCGGCCAGGACCATGGCGGGCTCCTGGGGCATGACGAACCCGAACAGGAACGCCCCGAAGATCGCGTGAATGCCGATCCAGGTGGTCAGCCAGGCCGAGGTCAGCGCGCCCGCGCACAGCACCGACAGCAGCGCGGACCAGCGCTCGGTGGCGGCCCAGCGCCACACCAGGCGGGCCACCAGCGGCCGTACGACCAGCAGCATCCCGGCCACGTAGAGCAGGCTGTACAGCCCGATGCGGCCCAGCTCGGAGTAGTCGCCGTGCGCGGTGACGAGGGCCGAGACGTACGCCAGAAGACACCAGGCGAGCAGGTCGTCTATGGCGGCGCTGGCCAGCGACAGCGAACCGGCCCTGGAGTCCATGAGCTTGTTCTCGTGCAGGATCCGGGCCAGCACCGGGAAGGCGGTCACCGACATCGCGGTGCCGAGGAAGGTCGCGAACGCCGCGAAGGAGATGTGACGCCCGGCCACCGAGGCGTGCTCGTCGTACAGGAACGGCGCGAGGGCCACGCCCAGTCCGAAGGCGACCGCGATCGACGTCAGCGAGACCCCCGCGGCCAGCCGGGCGTGCGGCCTGATCAGGCGCTTCTCGAACTCCCAGCCGACCACGAACATGAACAGGACGAGGCCCACCTGGGAGACCGCGGACAGCAGCGGCCGTACGTCGGCGGGGAAGATGCGTGCCGTCAGGTCGCCCGGCAGCAGGCCGAGCACGCTGGGCCCGAGCAGGATGCCCGCCGTGATCTCGCCGATCACCATCGGTTGACGGAACTTCTGGGCGAGCCGCCCCAGTGCCGCACCCGCCACCAGCACCAGAGCCATGTCGGCGAACAGGATCGCGAGCTTCATGTCCTGGGCACCGGCCCCGGCGAGGGCGGTCATCGCTGTGTTCCCTTCTGCGGCGGCGTGCCGTGGGTCCACGGCACGTACAGGGGCTCCCCCACGGGCGGAATCCCCTCGTCGGGCGGTAACCAGGCAGCCGCCTTGATGCTCAGCCCATTGCCTTGCTCAGCCATCGACTTTTCGACCCTTTCTCGGGTGAGAGTCCATGCGAATACACGGCCGCTATCGGAGCCGTCACGATACTTACGGGAAATGTCTTACGGAACATGGAGAATGCACTTTCACCGGTGCATCCGTCACCGGCGCGGCCGTTCACCCCGCCACGAGCCACGCTATACCCGACTCCCCATGCCTCATCAACCCCTATCGCACCCTTAGCCGAGCGTAATAGGGGTGTGCATAGGGGTGGAGCTGGGGTATCAGGGGTTCTTGATCGCACAGTAGGGTCGACCGGGAATTGGACCGCCCAGTAAATCACCCGTTCCCGAGCACTCGAATCTCTTGGATATCACGGGGAGCCGTACGGTCAATGGCTGATGAAGAAAAGCTGCGTCAGTATCTGAAGAAGGCCACCGGCGATCTGCAGCGTATGGCCCGCAAACTGTACGAGGCCGAACTCAGGGATTCGGAGCCCGTCGCGATCGTCGGCATGGGCTGCCGGTTCCCGCCCGACCTGCGTTCCGCGGCGGACCTCTGGCGGTTCGTGGCCGGCGAGGGCGACGGCATCTCGGCGTTTCCCGACGACCGGGGCTGGGGCGCGATCGGCGTGCCCGGCGGCGGCACCCGGGCGACGCCGGAACCGACGGCGTACCAAGGAGGCTTCGTCGCCGGAGCCGACCGTTTCGACGCCGAGTTCTTCGGGATCGGTGAACACGAGGCACTGGCGATGGACCCGCAGCAGCGGCTGCTCCTGGAGACCGCGTGGGACGCGGTGGAGCACGCCGGCCTGGATCCGGCCGGCCTGCGCGGGACCCGGACGGGCGTCTACGCAGGTGTCTCCTACTGTCACTACGGCGCGGGACCGCAGGCGGTGCTCCCGGCAGGCGTCGAGGACCAGTTGATCGTGGGCGGCGCCCCGAGCACGACGTCCGGCCGGGTCGCCTACGTCATGGGACTGCACGGGCCGGCCATCAGCATCGACACGGCCTGCTCCTCCTCGCTGGTGGCCATCCACCAGGCTTGTCAGGGACTTCGGCGCGGCGACAGCGAGCTCGCGCTGGCCGGCGGCGTCACGATCATGGCCACGCCGGACGTCGTCCTCGAGTTCGACCGCCGCGGCGCTCTCGCCGGGGACGGCAGATGCAAGCCCTTCGCGGCCGCCGCGGACGGCATGGGGTTCGGCGAGGGTGCCGGGCTGCTGGTGCTGGAACGACTGTCCGTGGCACTGCGCAACGGCCGCGAGGTGCTCGCGGTCATCCGCGGTTCGGCGGTGAACCAGGACGGTGCGACGAATGGGTTGACCTCACCGAGCCGTGCGGCCCAGGAGGCGGTCATCCGGCAGGCGTTGGCGGACGCCGGGCTCACCCCCGACCAGGTGGACGCGGTGGAAGGGCACGGCACCGGCACCCCACTGGGCGACTCGATCGAGGCCGAGGCCGTCATCGCCGCGTACGGCGAGAACAGGACGGCGGACCGGCCCCTGCGGCTGGGTTCGGTCAAGTCGAACATCGGCCACACCCAGACCGCGTCCGGGGTGGCGAGCGTGATCAAGACGGTCATGTCGATCCGGGCGGGAACACACGCGCGGACCCTGCACGTCGACCGGCCGTCCACCTATGTGGACTGGTCCGGCGGGACGGTCGCGCTGACCACCGAGTCGGTCCCGTGGCCGGCCGACGGCCGGCCACGGCGGGCCGGTGTGTCCTCCTTCGGTATCAGCGGCACCAACGCGCACCTGATCCTGGAGGAGCATGCCGCCGCTGACGGCGCATCCGCCCCGACGCCGGACACCGCCGACGATGTCCCGACCCCCTGGGTGCTGTCGGCGAAGACCGAGCCGGCGCTGCGCGCCATGGCCGCGGAGCTCGGCGACTTCCTCACCGCCCAACCGGCCCCCACCGCGGGGGTCGCGAGGTCGCTCGCCCGCACGCGGGCGGGGTTCAGGCACCGCGCGGTCAGCACGGGTGCCTCCGCCGACGAACACCTCGCCGCGCTCGCGGCTCTGGCCCGGGGCGAGGACGCACCCGGCCTGATCACCGGTGCGGTCACCGCCGCTAAGACGGCCGTCGTGTTCACCGGTGGCGAGCCGGGAACCGGTGACGCGACCCGGAGGCTGGCGGACCGGTTCCCCGCCTTCGCCGAGGCGTACGCCGAGGTCCGCACGTGTGTGGAGGCCCGTCTCGACGGGCCGCTGACGGTGTACCCGCATGCCGCCGCGTTCGCCCTCCAGGTGGCGCTGTACCGCCTGATCCGCTCGTGCGGAGTGCTGCCCGACCTGGTCGCCGGGGCGGGGATCGGCGAGATCACCGCGGCTCATGCCGCCGGTGTCCTGTCGCTGGACGATGCCGGAGCACTCGCGGCCGCGGCCGCCGCGCATGCGGCCGGCGCCGAGGACCGCGGGGCCGAGGAGCTGTTGCGGGTCACCGCGGAGCGGGTCGGCCGGGCGAAACCGCGCATCCCGCTCGTCTCCCCCGGAGAAGCCGGCCGCCCGGACCACTGGGCGACGGGCGCCTTCCTGCGGACCGGCACCGAGGACGTCCTGTCCGGCGTGCGGTCGCAGGGGGTGACGTCCTGCCTGGAGCTGGACCCCGGGGCCGTCGTCACCGACGACCGGGTACTGGAACTCCTCGCGACGGCGTACACGGCCGGTACGGACGTGTCGTGGAGCGTCTGGACCGGGACGGATACCGGCGGGGTCCGCCTGCCCGGCTATCCGTTCCAGCGCAAGCGGTACTGGCTCGACGCGCCGGACGCCCGGGGCCGAGGCGGGCACGATACCGCCCGGGAGCCCGTGCACCCGCTGCTCGGGGGCACGATCGACCTCGCCGACGCCACCGAGCGGCGGTTCGTCCGGACAGCTCCGGCACGCGAACCCTGGTACGTCGCCCAGTACCGGTTGCGCGGCGCGCCCGCCCTGCCGCCCGCCGCCGTCGCCGAATGGGGACTGGCGGCCGCGCGCCACGGAGCGCCCGACGGTGGCGGCGCCCGGACGATCGAGAACCTCACCTTCGGTGCACCGGTCACGCTGCCCGGCACACGTGTGCCGGCCCTTCAGACGGCGGCCGAAACCCACGGCGCGGTCCGCCGGATCAGGGGATTCAGCGCGGAGCCCGAGGACGCCGGCCCCGGCTGGACCCTCCGGTTCACCGCCTCGGCCACCGAGGAGATCCCGCCGGTCCCCTCCCGCACGGACCTGGACCGGCTGCGCTCCCGGATGACCGAGCAGGATCCCGGCACGCTGTTCGCGCGGCTCGGCGACGCCGGAATCACCTGCGGCCCGGCCTTCCGGGACGCAACCCGGCGCTGGTGGCGGGCGGAGAACGAGGCGCTGGCCCTCATCGAGACCGACGTGGCCGCCACCGACAGCGAGCCCTACCTTCTCCACCCCGTGGTGCTGGAGGCGTGCTTCCTGACCGCACTGCCGCTCGTCGCCGACGCGGGCACCGGCACCGGCACCGGCACTGTTCTGTGGCTGCCTTCGGGTCTTTCACGCCTCACCCGCCACCGCGATCTGCCACCGCGGATCTGGTGCCACGTCCGCCGTACGGCGGACGGCCCGATCCATCTGGAGCTGTACTCCGACACCGGCGAACCGCTCGTCACCGTCGCGGGGCTCAGGTACCGCGCGTCCGACCTGGCGGAACAGACGGGGGCCCGCGCGGAGCCGGACGACGCCGAACCGTGGGACGGCGACGGGCTGTCGCGGCTCGCCGTCGAGGATCCGCGGACGGCGCGCAGCGCGCTCACGGACCTGCTGTTCACCCGGGTGACCGCCCTGGTCGAGGGGCTCGCGGACGACCGGGAGACCCTGCGCGCCCGGTTCGCCGGCACCCGGCTGGGCGATCTCGGCATGGACTCGCTGCGCACGATGCGGCTCCGCGAGCAGTTCCGTACGGAGCTTCGCGTGGACGTACCGCCGCAGCGCCTGCTCGGCGACACCACCGTGGCGGACATCGTCGACCTGGTCTGCCGGACCCTGGCCGCCCGGAGCCTCGTCGTGGATGCCGAGGAGCCGGAGGCCGCCGGAATGATCGAAGAACTCATCCTGTAACCGCCAGGAAGGCAGGCACGATGACCACCGATCTCTTCGCCGAGTTGTACCGCCGCGGGGTGAGAATGCGGCTGGCCGACGGCCGGCTTCACGTGACGGCCCCGCCCGGTGCTCTCACCCCGGAACTGCGCGAGGAGATGAGGCTTCGCAGGGACGAGCTCATCGAGATCATCTCGCGCCTCGAAGACGCGGACGAGCCCGCGGGCCTGGCTCCCCGGCCCGAGGAGCGGCACGAGCCGTTTCCGCTGACGGACATCCAGCAGGCGTACTGGGTGGGCCGGACCCCGGTGGTGGAGCTCGGCGGCAACTCGACCCACTGCTACCTGGAGTTCGACGCCGCGGATCTCGACGTCCCGAGGCTGAGCCGGAGTCTGGACCGGTTGGTCCGGCACCACGACATGCTCCGGGCGGTCATCCAGCCCGACGGCCGCCAGCGTGTGCTGCCCGAGGTACCGCCGTACGACATCCAGGTCACGGACCTGGCCGGCCTCGACGACACGGCGCAGGAAGCGGGAATCGCGCGGATCCGGGAGGAGTTGGCGCACCAGGTCCTGCCCGCCGACCGGTGGCCGCTGTTCGAGGTCCGCGTGACCCGGCTGGACGGCGGGCGGTGGCGCCTGCACCTCAGCCTGGACATGCTGGTCCTGGACGGGTTCAGCTTCGGGATCTTCCAGCGGGACTGGTTCCGCTTCTACAGCCGGCCGGACGCCCCGCCCGAGCCCCTCGACGTCACCTTCCGCGACTGCGTTCTCGCCGAGCGACGGCAGCAGGGCGAAGGGCGGTTCGAAGCCGACAAGCGGTACTGGCTGGACCGGCTCGACCGGCTGCCGCCCGCTCCCGAACTGCCCCTGGCCGTCCAGCCCGGACAGCTCTCCTGTCCGAAGTTCGCCCGGCACCACGCCCGGCTGTCCCGCGACCGGTGGTCCGCCATCAAGGAGACGGCGCGGCGCCGGGGTCTCACCCCGTCCGCCGTGCTCGTCGCCGCCTACGCCGATGTGCTCCGGCGCTGGTCGAAACGGCCCGAGCTCACGCTCAACCTGACGCTGTTCAACCGGCCGCCGCTCCACCCCCGGATCGGCGAAGTGATCGGCGACTTCACCTCGTTGGTCCTCCTGGAGACGCGGCCCGAGCCGGAGGACTCCTTCGCGGCGCGGGTGAAGCGCCTGCACCACCAGCTCATGGACGATCTCGGGCACTCCACCTACTCGGGGGTCCGCGTACTGCGGGAGCGGGCCAGGCGGCTGGGCGGCCGGCCGGGTGCCGGGATGCCGGTGGTGTTCACGAGCATGATCGGCTTCGACTCCGGGTCCAACCCCACCGAGACGGCCCAGGTGTTCGGCGACGTCGTGTACGGCGTCAGCCAGACGCCCCAGGTCTGGCTGGATTACCAGGTGCTCGAGGACCGGGGCGAGCTGCTGGTCAACTGGGACTACGTCGAGGACCTCTTCCCCGCCGGCATGCTGGAGGAGATGTTCCTCGCTCACCGGACGTGCCTGGAGCGCCTCGGCGAGAGCGAGGCCGCGTGGGACGAGCGAGAGCTCGTCACGCTTCCGGCCGCGCAGGCCGACGAGCGCCGTCGGGTCAACGAGACCGGGGCGTCCATCCCCGGGCGCACCCTCTGCGGCCTGGTCGAGGAGCAGGCCGGGCGGACCCCGGACGCGATCGCCGTGATCTCGGCCGACGGCGAGCACACCTACCGCGAGCTGGTCGACGACGCCCACCGGCTGGCCCACGTCCTGCAGTCGCTGGACGCGACCCGGGACACCCTGATCGGCGTCATCGCCGAGAAGGGGTACGAGCAGGTGGCGGCGGCCCTCGGCGTCACCCGGTCCGGGGCCGCCTACCTGCCGGTCGAGCCGCGCTGGCCGGCCGCCCGGAGGGAGCAGCTCCTTCGACAGGGCCAGGTCCGGGTGCTGGTCACGACACCGCACCTGCGCGACGAGCTGACCTGGCCGGACGGCATCCGGCTGGTGACCCTCGCCGACGCCGAGGTGCGGTCCGCCCCGTCCACCCCGCCGTCGACCGGTCCCGACCCGGACGACCTGGCTTACGTGATCTTCACCTCCGGGTCGACCGGCACGCCGAAGGGCGTGATGATCGACCACCGGGCCGCGGCCAACACCATCCAGGACCTCAACGACCGCTTCCGTGTCACGTCCGACGACCGCGTGCTGGCGCTGTCCGCGCTCAGCTTCGACCTCTCCGTGTACGACGTCTTCGGTCTGCCGGCCGCGGGAGGCGCGGTCGTCATGCCGGAGCCGGGCAGGTCGCAGGAGCCGCGGCACTGGACCGACCTGGTGGACCGGCACCGAGTGACGCTCTGGAACACCGTGCCGGCCCTCATGCAGGCGTGGATCGACGCGCACGATCCGGCGGCTCCCCCGCCCGGGCGTGGGCTGCGGCTGGTCATGATGAGCGGTGACTGGATTCCCGTGACGCTGCCGGACCGGATCCGCGCGGTCTATCCCACGGCGCAGGTGATGAGCCTGGGCGGCGCCACCGAGGCGTCGATCTGGTCGATCCACCACCCGATCGGCGCGGTGCCCCCGCACTGGTCACGGATCCCCTACGGCAAGCCGCTCGCCAACCAGACCATGCACGTGTACGACCAGTGGCTGGAGCCCAGCCCGGTCTGGACGACGGGTGAGATCTACATCGGCGGAAGCGGCGTGGCCCGCGGCTACTGGGCCGATCCCGAGCGGACGGCGGAGCGGTTCGTCGTGCATCCCCGGACCAAGGCCCGCCTCTACCGGACCGGCGACCTCGGCCGCTATCTCCCCGGCGGGGACATCGAGTTCCTGGGGCGCGAGGACTCGCAGATCAAACTCAACGGCTACCGCATCGAGCTCGGTGAGATCGCGGCCCCCCTGCGGCGGCATCCTGGCGTCCGTGACGCGCTGGTCACCGTGGACACCAACCCCAGGACGGGCCGCCGCCAGCTGGTCGCCTACCTGGTGCCCGCGGAAGGAGAGGCCACCGCGGGACAGACGCACCCCGACGCCGAAGCGCTGCGGGCCACGCTCGAAGAGACCCTGCCGGAATACATGGTGCCCCGCCACTACCTCGTCATCCCCAAGGTGCCGCTGAGCACGAACGGGAAGGTCGACGTGTCGGCGCTGCCGGCCCCGAGGGAACGGCAGGCCTCCGGCAGCCTCCAGGCGCCGCGGGACGAGCTGGAGCGGACGCTGCTGTCCTTCTGGCAGGAGGTCCTGGAGCGCGACGACTTCGGGACGGAGGAGAACTTCTTCGAACTCGGCGGGGACTCCCTGCACGCGATCGGCGTCCTGGAACGGATCACCAAGGAGTTCGGCACGTCCGAAAGCCAGGACGACGGACTGCGCCGGCTCTTCGAGAACCCCACGGTCGCACGGCTGGCCGCCGTCATGCGGGCCGAGGGCCAGGGGTGTTGACCCGTGCGCCCCTCGTGATCCCGGCCTGACCGGGGTAGGGAATCCGCTGCCGGAAACCGGCGGCGGATTCCGCCAGACCCGACGTCGTCGACCGGGCAACGGGCAGACCGCAGCCCCCGGTTCAGGTCGGGGGCTGCGGCCCGGTCGGGCGGGGCCCTCCGGCCACCGGTGCGGATGTCTCCGTCCGCACCGGGCGCCGAGAGGGCCCTCGTCTCCCCTCGGTCAGGGAGATGTCACCGCGGGGCGAGCGTCTGCGGCGCGATCTCCTCGTGATCGCTCGCCGTCTCCTCGCGGCTCAGGGCACTCGGCCACCACATCCGCCGACCGAGGTCGTAGGTCAGGGCGGTGACGAGGACGGAGCGCACCAGGAAGGTGTCGAGGAGTACGCCGAACGCGACCGCGAAGCCGATCTCCGCCGCGAAGACCAGGGGCAGCGTCGCGAGCGCGGCGAACGTTCCGGCGAGCACGATGCCCGCCGACGTGATCACGCCGCCGGTGGCGTTCAGGCCGCGCAGCGCTCCGCGCCGGGTGCCGTGCGCCTTGGATTCCTCGTGCACCCGGGTCATCAGGAAGATGTTGTAGTCAACTCCCAGGGCGATGAGGAAGACGAAGATCCACAACGGAATCGCCGGGTCGGCTCCGGCGAACCCGAAGATGTGCTTGAAGGTCAGGGCGCTCACCCCGAGTGCCGCCGCGAACGACAGCACGACCGTGCCGAGCAGGACCAGCGGCGCGACGACGGCTCGCAGCAGCACGCCGATGATGAGGCCCACGACGATCAGGACGAGCGGCACCAGCAGGGTCCGGTCGTGCTGGGCGGCCCTCTTGTAGTCGAGGTTGACCGCGTTGCCCCCGCCGACCTTGGCCTCGGCGCCGGGCACGGCGTGCACCGCGTCGCGCAGCCGGTCGACGGTCGCGAACGCCGCCTTGCTGTTCGAGGGGGCCGTCAGCGTGCCCTCCAGGTAGACATGGCCGTCCTTCACCACCGGCGGGGTGACGTCCGTGATCCCGGGCGTGCCGGCCACCGCGGACCGCAGCGGTTCGGCCGCGCCGGCGGCGCCGATGATCTGGGCGGGATCGCCGCCGCCGGCCGGGAAGTGCACGGCCATCGCCTGCTCCCCGGTGACGGCTTCGGGCGTGCTGGTGAAGGAGTCCTTCATCTGCATGTTGTCCGCCGTGAACCCGATCAGGCCGAGGGCCAGCACGCCCAGCACGGCCGAGGTCCCGATCCAGGTGGCACGCGGCCCGCGGGACACCACGCTCCCGATCCACGCCCAGGGACCGCGCTGCGGCGGCTGCGGGGAGCCGAACGCCGGCCGGACCGGCCAGAACACCCAGCGCCCGAGGATGACGAGGAGAGCCGGAAGGAGGGTGACCATGACGGCCAGGGCGCTCGCGACGCCGATGGCCAGCGCTGGACCCAGGCTCTTGGTCGAGTTGAGGTCGGCCGCGAGGAAGCACAGCAGGCTCAGCGTCAGCGTCACGGCACTGGCGACGATGGCCGACCCCGAGCGCCGCAGGGCGACCGCCATCGCCTCGTGCCGGTCCTCGTGCCGGCGCAGCTCCTCGCGGTAGCGGGCGATGAGCAGCAGGGCGTAGTCGGTGCCCGCGCCGAAGACCAGCACCGTGAGGATGAACTGGGTGTCCCCCTTGACCGTCAGGCTCCCGTACCGGGCGAAGAGGTAGATCGCCGCCTGTGCGACGAACAGGGCCACGCCCACGCAGATCAGCGGGGCGATCCACAGCACCGGGCTGCGATAGGTGAGCAGCAGGATCACGAAGACGATCGCGACCGTGAGCAGGAGCAGCGCCTTGTCGGCGCCCGCGAACGCGTCGGCCTGGTCCGCGGCGTAGCCCGCGGGTCCGGTGACGTGCGTGGTGAGGCCCTGATGGGAGTCGAGGATCGACCGCATGTCCTTGACGGCGGCCTCGATCTCGCTGGAGCCCGTCTGTCCGCTGCCCCCGGCCTTGACGGGGACGACGATCTCGATGGCCCGTCCGTCCTTCGCGACCACCGGGCCGACGATGGGCGTGGTCACGTGCTTCGACTCCGCGAAGCGCCCGGCATCCGCCTTGGCCACGGCCCGGTCGTCCGCGGTGACGGCGCCGTCGGCCCGCTCGTAGATGACGACCGCCGAACTGATGTCCGGGGTGAACTCCTTCGCCAGATCGATGGCCTGGGTCGACTCGGCGTCCTTCGGCAGGAACGTGCCCACTTCGTTCTTCACGACGCTGTCGAACTTGCCGCTGAACACGCCGGCGACCGCCAACAGGCCGATCCAGAAGGCGAGGACGGCCCACTTGGCCCTCCGGCCGGACGGGATTGCTGTTACTCGCATGGAATCTCCGCTGATGGGTTCGGGCAGGAGGCATGCCGACCGCCCGAACAAGGTCGTTGTCCAGGTGCCGCGGCATGCCGGTCCGTCCTGACGGGCCCGGCTCAAGCCGGTGAAGCGCTCCTCAGCCCTGCTTGCTGTACAGGCGGAGGGTGATGGGGCCGCACACGAGGGTGATGGCGGCGGTCGCGACGAGCGACCAGACGACCGAGCCGCCGGCGCCACCGGTGTCGTTCATCAGGCCCCGGGCCGCGCTCGCGACATGGCTGAGCGGATTGACGTCGACGAAGGCCTGGAGCCAGCCGGGCATGGTGCTGGGCTGGACGAAGACGTTGCTGGCGAACGACAGCGGCATCAGTACGGCGTTGGCGATGCTGATGACGACGGCCGGGTCCCGGACGGCCAGGGCGACCGCGGCCCACAGCAGGGAGAGCGAGAGCCCGAAGGCGATGACCAGGGCGACCGCGGCGAGCACGCCCAGTACGCCGCCGTCGGGGCGGTAGCCCATGACCATGCCGAGGACCACCACGATGGCGGAGGCGAACAGGTAGCGGGCGACATCGCTGAGCAGGCCGCCGAGCACGAAGGCGCCGCGCCAGACCGGCAGGCCGCGGAAGCGGTCGAAGGCTCCGCTGCGCACGTCCTGGGCGAGGCGGCCACCGCCGTACATGGTGACGATGGCGATGCTCATGCTCAGTACGCCGGGCAGCAGGACCTTGAGGTATTCGCCGGTCGAACCGCTGATGGCGCCGCCGAACAGGTAGGTGAACAGCACGGTGAAGAGGATCGGGATGGCTGCCGAGTCGACGAGCTGCTTGGGGTCGTGCTTGAGCTTGAGCATGGCGCGCCCGCCGAAGGTGGCCGAGGCGGCGAGCGCCCCGGCACGGTGGCGGGTGCGTCCCGCGGCGAGCAGCGCGTCGATCGGGTCCTCCGCCGCAGCGGGGCGCGTGGAGACGGCAGGGGTACTCATGCGGTCAGTTCCTCGTGGTCGATGGTGGCCGGGGCTGCCCGGTGGCCGGTCAGGGCGAGGAAGGCCTCGTCCAGGCTGGGCTGACCCAGGGAGAGATCGGCGATGCCCACCCCGGCCTCGGAGAGCCGGGTCATGGCGTGCCCGACCAGGCGGCCCGTGTCCGTCGCGTCGGAAGGGGTGGCGAGCATCATGGACAGGGCGAGCGGGTCGGCGGCGGGCCGAACCGTCCCCTCCAGGGCGCCGGCCAGGATCTGCAGGGCTTGCGGACGCTGCTCGCCGTCGAGGAGCCGGACGTGCAGAGTGCCCGAGCCGACCCGGGACTTGAGCTGGGCGCTGGTGCCCTCGGCCACGACCCGGCCGTTGTCGATGACCGCGATCTGCTCGGCGAGCTGGTCGGCCTCTTCGAGGTACTGGGTGGTGAGCAGCACCGTCGTGCCGGCGGCGGCGACCCGGCGCACCAGCTCCCACACCTGGTTGCGGCTGCGTGGGTCGAGGCCGGTGGTCGGCTCGTCGAGGAACAGCAGGTCGGGGGTCACGATCAGGCTGGCGCCGATGTCGAGCCGGCGCCGCATGCCGCCCGAATAGCCGCCCACCGGGCGTCCGGCCGCGCCGGTCAGGTCGAACGCGGCGAGCAGGGCGTCGGCCCGCCGTCTGCCGGCGGCCCTGGACAGCCCCTGGAGCCGGCCGAGGATCATCAGGTTCTCGTATCCCGTCAGATCCTCGTCGAGGGAGGCGAACTGGCCGGTCATCGCTACCCGCGCCCGGATCGCGTCCGTCTCGGTCAGCACGTCGTGGCCGAGGACGCGGGCGGTGCCGCCGTCGGGTCGGGTCAGCGTGGCCAGGATGCGGATCGTGGTGGTCTTGCCCGCGCCGTTGGGGCCGAGGAACCCGAACACCTGACCGCGCCGGATCGTCAGATCGATCCCGTCCAGCGCTCGCTTCTCCCCGTAGACCTTGACCAGGCCGTGCGCCTCGATCGCCGGATGATCTTCACCCACGCTCATGTTTGGCATGCTGTAAGAATTAGCTATCTCTTACAACTTGTCAAGATTAGGGCCAGAGCCTTACTATTCCTGGCATGATCGACTCGCCCGAGGCAGCTCCGCCGCCACGCCGCCGCCGTGCCGACGCCCGGCGCAGCATCGAGGCCATCCTCAACGCGGCCCGGGTCGTGCTCGGCGAGCGGCCAGACGCGAGCATGGACGACATCGCCGCCGAGGCCGGCGTCACCCGCCAGACCGTCTATGCGCACTTCCCCTCGCGCGACGCGCTGGTCGCCGCCCTCATCGAGGCCGCGGCCGCCGAATACCTCGCCGCGCTCGACGCCGCGGGTCTCGACACCGCCCCGCCCGCCGACGCGCTGGCCCGCTTCCTCGACGCCGGATGGCAGTTCCTTCGCCGTAACCCCCTCCTTCTCAACCCCGCCGCGTCCGGGCCTCCGCGGCCCGGCCGCAACGCTCTGTCCGACGTCGTGCCCCCGCGGCTCGAACGGCTCATCCGGCGAGGCCAGGACACGGGTGACTTCGCCGGGTCCCTGCCCGCCTCCTGGCTCACCGCAGCCGTCATCGGACTCCAGCACGCCGCCGCGGCGGAGGTCACCGCCGAGCGCCTCACCACCCACGAGGCGGAGACGCTGTGTCTGGAGAGCACGCTGCGGCTGTGCGGCGGCCAAGGGCGTGCCGGGCAGCCCGCCCCGGAGGTCAGCCGGCCGAAGTGAGCGGGGGCGAGGATCAGGCCGGCGGTCCGTGACGCGACAACGGACCACCGGCGGGTCACCGGGCGCCGGCCGGCCGCAGACCGGACACGACGCTCGCGAAGCCCTGCGCCGCGAACTCCGCCTCTTCCATGGTCATCGTCAGCGGCGGCATCAGCACGACGGTGTCGGGCGTGTAGTGGACCAGCACGCCCTGCCGCCGACACGCCGCCTCCAGGTACTGCCGGTCGGGCATCGAGAGCGGACTGCCGTCCTGGTCCACCAGGTCGATCGCCACATAGGCGCCGACAGCCCGGACACTCCTGAACGTGGGTGCCCCGCCGAGCAGTTCGTTCAGCCGGCCGCAGAGGAACCGGCCGAGCGCCCGGCCGTTGGCCACCAGGTCCTCGGATGTGTACGCGCGGATCGCGGCGAGCGCCGCGGCGCAGGCGACGGGGTGGCCGTCCGTGGTCGACGCGTGGGCGAACACCGTGCTGCTGGTGTCGAACGCCCGGTGGATCCGGTCGGTTGCCAGCACGGCGCCCAGTGCCGCGTAGCCGGCGGTGATGCCCTTCGCGAGGCACATGATGTCCGGCGAGACTCCGGAGATGTCGGCCGCGAACATCTCCCCCATCCGCCCGAACCCGGTGAACGCCTCATCGAAGATCAGGAGAATGCCGTTCTTCGTGCAGTACTCACGCGCGGCTCGCAGGTACGCATCAGGTAGAGGCCGGCCGTTCCGCCCCTTCACCGGCTCGAGTATCAACGCCGCGATGCGCTCCGGCCCCATCGCGTCCAGCTGATCGGCGAGTCGGACCCCGCAGTCGTCGGTGGGCTCCGGCTCCGGCAGATGACGGAAGCCGTCGGGCATCGGACCGTAGAGCCAGTGCATGATCCGCTGCCCGCTCGCCGCCATGGCCGCCACGGGGCTGCCGTGGTAACTGTCGCGAAGACCCACGACGAGCCGCTTGTCCGGCCGGCCCTCGTTCCGGTGGAAGGAGCGAGCCATCAGTACCGCGCTCTCGACCGCCGCGCCGCCCGTGTGGCAGAACCGCACACGGCTGAGGCCGGGCGGCGCGATCTCGGTGAGCGCACGGGCGAGTTCGACGACCACGGGCGCCGGCAGTTCCCACCGCACCATGCAGACATAGGGCAGCTCGCGCGCCTGACGGGACATCGCCTCCACGACGTCGGCCCTGCCGTAGCCGAGCATCATGTTGCCGACGCCCGCGCGGGCGTCGAGGGCGCGCCGTCCCGAAGCGTCGATCAGCCAGGACCCCTCACCCCTGACCCACATGTCCTCGGGCCCGCTCCGGTCGAGGATCGCCGACGTCGGTATGGTCCCGTGCCACAGGGAGTACGTTCCGCGATCCCATGCACTCGGCGTCGTAGCCATGTCGTCCCCGGATTCCGCGCTATTCGACGGGCGCCTGGACCACGGCACACGTGAAGGTGTATCCACCGGTGCCCTGGATGATCATGCCGAATTCACCCGGGTCGAGGCCGTCCTCGATGTCCACCAGGTTCGCGAGGAAGTCCCCGGCGCCGAGGCAGCCCGTGCCGCACTCGAGATAGCGAGGGTCTCCCCCTATGACGTCACTGATGGTGGGCTTGAACATGCCCTCGCGCATGGTCCGGGTGAGACGCGGCAGCGCGACGCAGCTGATGTCCTCCCGGCCGATACCGGCCACGCGCAGGGCCCGCTGGACAAGCTCATGCATCTTCGGGACACCGAGCTTGACCATGCGGGCCGCCGCGCCGGACTCCCTGAACACCTTGTTGGCGCGCCGGAGGTCGACAGGAGCGCCGTGCCCCAGGGGGACGGAGCTGAATGCGTCGTCCCCGCGCAGCTGCACTTCCCACTCCGAGTCCGTCACCATCTCGAGCGAGAGCAGGTGGAGGAAGTCGTGGCCCTCGCCGGTCCGGCCGAGCAGGACCGCGGTCGCCGAGTCCGAATAGGCCGCATCGTCGTCACTCGACCATCGGTTGAATCCCGGCGGGCCGAACCGGTCCGCGGACGTGACGAGAGCCGTGCTCGTGTCGGGGGTGGCGACCAGCCACTTGGCCGCGAGCTGCAGGGCCACGGCCCCGCCGTTGCAGAGCTGCTGGACATTGACGGGCAGCCCGTCGAGGATCCCGGCCCGATGAGCGATGTAGTGCGCGGGCGACCACATGTCGAAGCCCTGGTGATAGCTGAAGGAATGCACCAGGAGGCCTATGTCGGCCGGTTCGGTTCCGCTTCCCTCCAAGGCGCTTCCCACGGCCAGCGCGGCCATCTGGGGCGGCGCGATGTCGGCCGAAGCCACATACAGTTCCGTGACACCGATGCGTTCGACGTCCGCGGAGCTGAGCTCACCGTCTGGGGCGCCTTCCTTGGTGGGTGGAAGCCAGAGGGTCGCCGCCTTGATGCTCAGCCCGGTCGCGGGCCCCGGGCCGGCCTCGGCCTCGGCGGGCCGCGTGTCGACCGCAGGCGGTTGATTCGTCGCTGTCACTGGATCCTCAGCCTTCTCTCGTCTTCCTTCGGGATTCCGGTGGCGCGAGCACGCGCTCGGCGCCCGAACCCCGTGCACGTCACGACGACGCGGGAACCTCTTGGTGGTGCCGTTGCGACAGGAGCGCCCTGCGGTCCACCTTGCCCGAGCCCGTCAGCGGCAGGCTGTGGCACACATGGATCTCCCCGGGCATCATGTAGCCGGGAATTCTCGTGACCAGGTGGTCGTGGCACGCTCGGGGCGTGCAGGCCTCACTCGCCGGCACCACGAACGCCACCACGACCTTCTCGCCGGACTCCTTCTCGCTGGTGGTGACATAGCTCTGCTTGACGTGCGGCACCTCGTTCATGAAGTGCGCGATCTCGCCCAGCTCGATCCGGAATCCGTTGACCTTCACCTGATCGTCCAGGCGCCCCTGGAAGACGACGTTGCCGTCCTCCCGGCAGAATGCGCGGTCACCGGTGTGGTAGAGCCGCACCTTCTCGCCGTCGATGCCGTACTCGACGTACTTCTTCTCGGTCAGCTCCTGCATTCCCAGGTAACCCGGTGAAAGCCCGGGTCCCGCCAGGCACACCTCTCCCACCTCGCCGGGAGCGCACAGCGAGCCGTCGCGGATGACGTAGAGGGACGTGTTCTGGATGGGCAATCCGATCGGCAGCGCGGACTCACCCCGGACGGAGTCCCGGACGGGGTAGTACGTGGCGAAGACCGAACACTCGGTCGGCCCGTAGACGCTGACGACCTTGTCGTTCCCGTAGTGGTTGCGCGCGCTCTCGATGTGCCGCAGAGAATGTGCCTCACCGCCGGTGAGAATGGTCCGTACGCTGTCGAGCGTGCCGGGAGCCTCGTCCACGATCACGTTGAAGAGCGCCGTGGTCACGAAGAGCGCCGTGACGCCGTTCTCCCGCACGACCCGCTTCAGCTCCGACAGCCGCACGAAATCCGACGGGTAGAGCACGCTCGTCCCGCCGTGCAGCAGCGCACCCCAGATCTCGAAGACCGCGGCATCGAACGATATCGACGCCAGCTGCGGGACGACGGCGTCCTCGTCCAGGTCGACGAAACGGGCATTGAACACCAGGCGGACGACACCCCGGTGCCGGATCGGCACGCCCTTGGGGGATCCGGTCGATCCCGATGTGAAGACGATGTAGGCGATGGAGTCCGGATCGACCCGCAGGGAAGGGTTCTCCTCGTCCGCGGTCAGCGCGGCCAGGTCGACGGGGACCACCGGCAGGTGCTCGAAGCGGACCGCCATCGCGTCGGCCGCGTCGGTCAGCAGCGCCGTGCAGTCCGCCCGGCCGAAGATCCCGCTCAGGCGCCCGTCCGGCCAGGTGCGGTCGAAGGGGAGGTAGGTGGCGCCGCACTTGATGATCGCCAGCATGGCGACGATCATCTCCGGCGAGCGCTTGACGCACAGTCCCACGACGTGGCCGGGACGTACTCCGGCCTCGCGGAGCCGCCCTCCCAGGCTGTTCGCCAGGCCATTGAGCTCGCGGTAGGTGAGCTTGCGCTCCTTGTGGACCACCGCGACGGCCTCCGGACGGCGGCCGGCAGCCCGCTCGAAAAGTTCCTTCAGGCTCTCCGCCGGATAGGCGGTATCCGTTCCGTTGATCTTCTGATGAACAGACAGAGCCGCTTCCGAGAGGGCGATCTCATCCATTCGCATTCCCCATATGTGTGTTGACGATTCGCGTGACGTACTCCGGGTGGCTGTCCACGAAGAAGTGCCCGCCAGGAACTTCGATCAGCTCGCAGTCCCGGCTGGTGAAGCCCTTCCAGCCGCGCATGGTGCTCAGGCCGTCGATCGGGTCGTCCGGGCTGTAGAGAGCGGTGATGGGAACATCCAGCGCGGACGTGTGGCGGTCGTCCCATATCTCGGCGAGCCGGATCTCGCTGCGCACGGTCGGCAGGACGAGACGCAGCAGCTTCTCCTGCTCGAAGACCTCCGCCGGCGTGCGGCCCATCCTCGCCACCGCATCGCGGAAGTCGCTCTCGTTCATCTCGTGCATGTACGGGCGCCTCTGCGGCGTGTCCGGACTCCGACAGCCGGAGACGAACAGCCGTCGCGTCTTACCCGGGTACTCGGCCGTGACCAGATGAGACAGCTCGTAGGCCAGCCGCCCGCCGAAACTGTGCCCGTAGAATGCGTGACGGCGGTTCAGGTACGGCGACAGCGCCTCGAAGACATCGTCCACCAGGGGCTGCCACCGGTCGTAGCGTGCTTCCTTGAGACGGCGTCCCCGGCCCGGCAGTATCACGCACAACAGCTCGACGTCGTCCGCGATCCCGCCGCACCAGCCACGGAACGTCTCGGGGCTCCCGCCGGCGTAGGGGAAGCAGAACAGCGTGCCCGCGGGCTCTGCCGCCGCCGCCTTGAGGGTCATCACCCACTTGTCGTCCGGTGCCGCCACCGTGACCCTGCTAGTCCGCCACCGCGTCGGCGGGCTTGGTGTTGCGCTGGAGGCTGGCCACGATCTCCGCGATCCGGCTCTCGGTGAACAGTTCGTCCGGGGGGAGCGAGTCGTCGCCGAACTCGCGTTCCGCCCGCTCCATCAGTTTCACCGCGGTGAGCGACGTGCCTCCGGCTTCGAAGAAGTCGTCCTCACCGCCCGTCACCCGCAGGCCGAGTTGCTTGCACTCGTCGACCACCCAGGCCAGCAGCTTCTCCGGCTCCATGTGGTTGTTCGTCTCGCTCACGTGTCATCTCTCCTAGCGGACCGGGAAACGGAATCCGTTGACGGTGGTCTCAGCAAAGCGGTTGTGGCCGTATCGGTCCTCACCGGACACCAGCACACAGCCGTACTTCTCGAGGCTTGCGCGCGCTCCGAATTCCTGGAGCTCGTCGGAGTAGGGGTAGACCTGGACCTGCGTCGGCAGATAACGAGAGGCGAAGCCGAGCCGCATCTGGTCGGTTTCGCCGCTGTGCGGGTGGGACGCGTGCATCAGCGTCGACCAGAAGAGAATGAACTGCCCTTGGCGCATGACCTGGGAGACGGCCTTGGACTCGTCGGGACTCCAGTCCGGGTCCTTCTGCAGCTGCCGGTAGTCGTAGCCGAAGAGCCCGCGCTTGACGCCGTCCTTGTCCAGCTGGTTGATGATGTCCGGGTTGTATTCCATGATCTTTGATTCGTCGTAATTCATCGACGTGTGCGTGCCGGGAATGAACTGGAGGCAGCCGTTCTTGACCGACGCCTCCGTGAAGGCGGTCCAGGCCGTCACGGTGCCGCCGAACTCGGCGTCCTCCGGCCACACGATGTGCGGGTGCTTGGAGCCGTCGACACTGGAGAAGTTGTCCGCCTGGTGCCAGTCGGTTCCCTCGTCACCCGGGTACTTCGGGAACAGCTCGGTGCGCCAGCAGAGCGTGTCGGGCCCGAGGATGCTCGACACCCTGTCCACGATCTCCGGCCTGGCGACGTGCTCGGCGAGAAAGTCGACGTCGAGATGACGGTCGTAACTGGCCGCCAGGTTCGTGTTGCCGGATTCCGTCTGACCCTCGCTGTATATGGACGTCTTGGTCTTGAGCAGCTTCGGCCTGATCGCCCTGAGATTCCTTTCCATCTCCTCTTCGGTGTAGAGATCGAAAGGGCCGATGTAGCCATCACGAGCGAATTGCTCCAGCTCTTCGGCGCTCAGCGCGAACGTTTTCGTACGAGCCATGATTTCTCCTTGATCCCGTGCGCGCCCGGAGATGTCACTCGGAGCGGCGGAAGGCTGGATACTGGCGGCCGCCGGCGGCCAGGTGGCCGAATCGCCGGAAATTAAACGAAGAATAGAACCGAAAAAAAGCTACCCGCGGATCACCCCTACCAACAACCCCTATCCAACGGTCGGCAACCCCTATCCGGCCGTTGATTCGACGCACGGACGACCATCGATCCGGAATGGACACACCGCACCGGTCACGTGGCGTCGGGGTGGTTTCCGTCGATGAGCGCGAAGAGCTCGTCGTCCGTGGCGGAGTCGACGGCGACCTCCGTCGCGTCGCCGGACGGCGTCACGGTCTCCGGGTGAGCGTCGTCCCATCGGCTCAGCAGCGTCCGCAGGCGCCCGGTGATCCTGTCCCTCAGTTCCTCCTCCGGCCGGCTCCGCAGCAGGGCCTGCTCGAGGCTCTCGATCTCGTCGAGCACCGGGGCGGAGGGGGGCGCAGCCTCGGAGGTGAGCCGGGTGCGCAGATGGCCGGCGAGTTCGGCCGGAGTGGGGTGGTCGAAGACCAGCGTCGCCGGGAAGCGGCAACCGGTCGCGGCGGACAGCCTGTTGCGGAGGTCGACGGCGGTGAGGGAGTCGAACCCGAGATCACGGAACGGCGTGTCCGGGGCCAGTGCCTCCGCGTCCCCCGCGCCCAGCGCGACGGCGGCGTGCGACCGCACCAGGTTGAGCAGGAACTCTCTCTGCTCGGTCTCGGTCAGCGCGGCCAGCTGCCTCGTCAGACCGGCGGCGGGGTCGGCCGCCGCGACCCGGGGCGGGACCGGCGCGTTGATCAGTCCGCTCCAGAGCGCCGGGAGCGAACCGTCCCGGGCGAGGGAGCGGAGCCGGCCCACGCGGATGGCGGAAGCCAGCAGCACGGGTTCGGCGGACCTCCGCGCGGCGTCGAAGAGCGTCAGCGCCTGCTCGGTGGGCAGCGGGGTGAAGTACCCGTCGATGCGGGCCCGGTGGGAGCTGGTGATGCCGGCGGTCAACTCGCTGGTCTCCGCCCAGAGGCCCCACGCTATCGACGTCGCGGGCAGGCCCAGGGCCCTCCGACGGCCGGCGAGCGCGTCCAGGAAGACGTTCGCGGCCGCGTAGTTGCCCTGCCCCGGAGCGCCGGTCAGTCCGGCGCCCGAGGAGAACATCACGAACTCGGCGAGGTCGGTCTCCGCGGTGAGCTCGTGCAGGTGCAGTGCCGCGTCGACCTTGGGACGCATGACCGTGTCGATCTTGTCCGGGGTGATCGAGGGCAGGATCCCGTCGTCGAGGACACCGGCGGCGTGCACCACCGAGGTCAGCGGGTGACCGGCCGGAATCGCGGCCAGCACCCGGGCGAGGTCCGCCCGGTCGGCGACGTCGCAGGCGACGATCTCCACCCGGGCGCCCAGCGCTGTCAGTTCGGCACGAACCGACTCCGCGCCGGGTGCTTCGGGACCGCGGCGGCTCACCAGCACGAAGTGCCCGGCCCCCTGCTCGGCGAGCCGGCGCGCGACGAGACCGCCCAGCGTCCCGGTGCCGCCGGTGACGAGCACCGTCCCCTCGGGGTCCGGCGCCCGGGGGACGGTCAGCACGATCTTGCCGACGTGCCGGGCCCGGCTCATGAACCGGAAAGCCGGTATCGCCCGGCGGACGTCCCAGGTGGTCAGCCGCGGCAACTCCAGCGAGCCGGCGCGGAACAGGCTCATGATCTCGTCCAGCATCTCCTTGATGCGATCCGGTCCCGCCTCGGTCAGGTCGAACGCCCGGTAGCTGGTTCCGGGGTGGCTGCCGGAGACGTCGTCGCGGTCGCGGACGTCGGTCTTCCCCATCTCGACGAAGCGTCCGCCGGGCCGCAGCAGCCGCAGTGAGGCGTCGACGAACTCCCCGGCCAGCGAGTTGAGCACGACGTCGACGCCCTGTCCGGCGAAGTGCCCCTCGAATTCGAGCGTGCGGCTCGACGCGATGTGCGCGTCGTCAAGGCCGGCGGCCCGCAGGACCGGCCACTTGCCCTGACTGGCGGTCGCGAACACCTGCGCGCCGCGGTGCCCGGCCAGCTGGACCGCCGCCGTGCCGACCCCGCCGGCGCCCGCGTGCACGAGCACCCTCTCCCCGGATCGCAGTCCGGCGAGGTGGAACAGCGCGTAGTACGCGGTGAGGAAGGCGACCGGTACCGACGCGGCCTCCTCGTTCGACCATGCGTCGGGGATCTTGGCGAGCAGCCGGTGATCGGTCACCGAGACCGGGCCGAAAGCACTGGTCAGCAGACCCAGCACGCGGTCCCCTGGCATCAGGTCGGGTACGTCGCTGCCGACGGCCAGCACCGTTCCCGCGCCCTCACCACCCAGATCCGTCTCGCCCGGGAGCAGCCCCAGCGCGACGACCACGTCGTGGAAGTTGAGCCCGGCGGCCCGCACGGCCACCCGTACCTCGCGCGGGCCCAGCGGGCCGGTCACCGCCGCGCGTTCCGCCAGCGTCAGCCCCTCCAGAGTTCCGGTGCCGGCGCACTCCAGGCGCCAGGCGGCCGCGCCGGCGGGCGGCATCAGGGTCTCGCCGCCCTCGGCCCGGGCCAGCCGCGGCGCCAGCAGCTCGCCGGAACGGACGGCGAGCTGGGGTTCCCCGCAGGCCGCTGCCGCCGCCCAGACGTCTCCCGGTCCGGCGTCGTCCGGGCAGGTGCCGTCGTCGATCAGGACGAACCGGCCCGGGTGTTCCGTCTGCGCCGTGCGGACCAGCCCCCACACGGCGGCCGAGGCCAGGTTCGCGGCGTCGTCCCCGTCCTGTGCGGCGACCGCGCCCTGGGTCCTGATCAGCAGACGGGCGGCGCCGAGGCCGTCGTCCGCGGACCACTCCTGCAGCACGCCGAGCGCGGCCGCGGTGACCGTGCGGACGCGTGAGGCCGACTCGGCGGCGCCGCTGCCGTCCACGGGTCCGGGAACGCTCCACACCACCAGGTCGGGTACGCGCGTTCCCTCGGCGATCGCCGCGCGGAGAGCGGCCATGTCGCGGTACGCGCCGACGTCCGCGCCGGAGCCGCCGAGCCGTTCGGCGACCTTCGTCCCGTCCTCGCCGAGCACCGCCCACCGCTGCCGAGCCGCCGTCGGCCCCGGCTCGGAGGGGGCGACGGGTACCCAGGTGAGACGGAACAGCGCGTCACGCAGCGCCTGCGCGGTCGTCGCGCGCCGCTCCCAGGACGAGCCCGGCCGCACGACGAGGGTTCCCACCGAGACCACCGGCCGGCCGTCGAGGTCCGCGGCCGTCAGCGCCAGCCGGTCGGGGCCGAGCTGCCGGACCTTGACCCGCAGGTCGGTGGCGCCGGGCGCCACCAGGGTCACGTCGCTGAACACGAACGGCAGCCGGACTCCGTCACCCGTCGGTGAGTCCTCGCCCGAGCCGAGGATGCCGGCCGCCTGTGCCGCCGCGTCCAGCAGAGCGGGATGGACGCCGAATCGCCCGGCGTCACCGCGCTGCTGGGCGGGCAGCCCGACCTCGGCGTAGATGTCGTCGCCGGCCCGCCACAGCTTGCGTATCCCGCGAAAGGCCGATCCGTACCGGTATCCGCGCTCCGCGTACTCCTCGTAGAGCCGTTCCGTGGGCAGCGGCTCCGCGCCGGCCGGCGGCCAGATCACGAGGTCGCCGAAGTCTCCCCCGACGGGCGAGCCGGTCAGCTCACCCACGGCGTTCGTCGTCCATTCGCCGTCGACGGACGTCTCCTCCGGCCGCGAGTACACGGTCACCGGGCGTTTGCCCGAGCCGTCCGGGGCGCCGACGACCACCTGGACCTGGACGGCACCCGTGGGCGAGACCGCCATGGGTGCCTCCAGGGCCAGTTCCTCGATTCCGGAGCAGCCGGCCTCGGTCGCGGCGCGCAGCGCCAGCTCCACGAACGCCGTGCCGGGAAGCAGCACCTGGTCCCCGACCATGTGATCGGCCAGCCATCCGTGGGTCTGCGGCGACAGGCGGCCGGACAGGACGACGGAGTCGTCGGCGGCGACGTCCACGGCGGCACCGAGCAGGGGGTGGTCACCGGCGCGCAGGCCCGCCTTCGCGAGGGCGTCCCCGGACGGCGCCGTGGGGTCCAGCCAGTAGCGCCGGCGCTGGAAGGCGTACGACGGAAGGACGACACGGCTGCCGCGGTGTCCGAGCATGCTCCCCCAGGCGACCGGCACACCGGCGACGTAGGCCTGCGCGACCGAGCCGAGGAAGTCGTCCTGTCCGCCGCGGTCGCGGTGCAGCGTGCCGAGGACGACCGCGGAGGCGTCCGCGTCGGCGATCGTCTCTTCGAGTCCCATGGTCAGTACGGGGTGCGGGCTCGCCTCCACGAACAGCTCGTGGCCCCGGTCGAGCAGGGTCCGGGTGACCTCGTCGAAGCGCACCGGCTGCCGGAGGTTCCGGTACCAGTAGTCCGCGTCGAGTTCGGCGGTGTCCAGCCGACCGCCGGTGACCGCCGAGTAGAACGGGATGTGCGAGGGGCCGGGGGTGATGCCCTTCAGCTGCACGAGCAGCTCGTCCCGGATCCGTTCCACGTGCGGCGAGTGCGAGGCGTAGTCGACCGCGAGGCGCCGTACCCGGACGTCGGAGTCCTGGTGCTCGGCGATCAGTTCGGCCATCGCCGCGCTGTCGCCCGACACCACCACCGAACCGGGCCCGTTCACGACGGCGATGCCCAGCCGGCCCTCCCACCGGGACAGCAGCGCCTCGGCCGCCTCGCGTCCGAGGGCCAGTGACGCCATCGCCCCCTGTCCGGACAGCGACGCCAGGGAGCGGCTTCGCAGTGCCACCACCTGTGCCGCGTCCTCCAGGGACAGGCCGCCGGCCACGCAGGCGGCCGCGATCTCGCCCTGGGAGTGTCCGACCACCGCGGCGGGCACGATTCCCGCGTGCTGCCACAGCGCGGCCAACGACACCATGACCGCGAACAGCGTCGGCTGTACGACGTCCACCCGCTCCAGGTCGGGGGCGCCGGGAGCACCGCGGAGCACGTCGCGCACCGACCAGCCGGTGAACGGGGCGAGCGCCTGGTCGCATGCGACGAGCCGGTCGCGGAACACCGGGGCCGTCTTCAGCAGGCCGAGCGCCATCCCCTGCCACTGGGAACCCTGCCCGGGGAACACCAGGACCGCCTCTCCGGACCGGGTGCGTGCGGTCCCCTGGAGCAGCCCTGCCGCGGGCCGTTCCGCGGCCACCGCGTGCAGCCCGGCGAGCAGTTCGGTGCGGGTGCTGCCGAGAACGACGGCCCGGTGGGACAGCGCCGGACGGCGCACCAGCGCGCCCGCGACGTCCCGCGGATCCAGGTCGGGCCGGGTCTCCAGGAACTCCGCGAGCCGCGCGGCCTGACCGCACAGCCCACGCTCACCCCGGCCCGACAGCACCCACGGCACCGTCCCCGCCTCGCCCGTCGTGTCACCGGGCAGGTCCGCGGGCGGTGCCTCGTCGGGCTCGGGTGCCTGCTCCAGGATGAGGTGGGCGTTGGTGCCGCTGATGCCGAAGGAGGACACGCCGGCCCGGCGCGGGCGCCCGTGGTCGGGCCACGGCACCGCCTCCACCACCGGCTTCACCGCGCCCGCCGACCAGTCCACGTGCGGGCTCGGCTCGTCCAGGTGCAGGGTCGCCGGCACCATGCCGTGCCGCATGGCCAGCACCAGCTTCATCACGCTCGCCGCGCCCGCGGCCGCCTGGGTGTGACCGATGTTCGACTTCGCCGACCCCAGCAGCACGGGCTGGTCCCCGGGCCGGTTCCGCCCGTAGGTCGCCAGCAGCGCCTGTGCCTCGATCGGATCGCCCAGCGAGGTCCCGGTGCCGTGCGCGTCCACGACGTCCACGTCCGACGCCGTCACGCCCGCTCGTGCCAGGGCGGCCCGGATCACCCGCTCCTGCGACGGCCCGTTCGGCGCGGTCAGCCCGCTCGACGCGCCGTCCTGATTCGTGGCCGAGCCCCGGATGACGGCGAGGACCCGGTGCCCGCGGCGCCGCGCCCGCGACAACGTCTCGACGAGAAGCAGGCCGACGCCCTCCGCGAAGCCGAACCCGTCCGCGGCGGACGAGAACGCCTTGCACCGCCCGTCCGCCGACAACGCGCGCTGCCGGCTGAACTCGACGAACACCTTCGGGCTCGACATCACCGCGACCCCGCCCGCCACCGCCATCGAGCACTCACCCGACCGCAGCGCCTGACACGCCAGATGCAGCGCCACCAGCGACGACGAGCACGCCGTGTCGACCGTCACCGCCGGGCCCTCCAGCCCGAACACGTACGACACCCGGCCCGTCAGCACACTCGGGGTGGTCCCGGCCACCGCGTAGCCCTCCACGCCGTGCGGGTAGTCCGTCGGACCGGCACCGACGAACACCCCGGTCCGGCTCCCCTTCAGGCTCGCCGGATCCACTCCGGCGGCCTCGAACAGCTCCCAGGAGGTCTCGAGGAGCAGCCGCTGCCGGGGGTCCATGGCCAGCGCCTCACGCGGCGAGATCCCGAAGAACTCCGCGTCGAAGTCCGCCACTTCGTCCAGGAAGCCGCCGTCACGGACGTACGACGTGCCTTGGTGATCGGGGTCCGGATCGAACAGCCCGGCCAGATCCCAGCCCCGGTCCGAGGGGAATCCGGACACCACGTCCCGGCCCTCGGCCAGCAGCCGCCAGTACTCCTCCGGCGAGGTCACACCTCCCGGCAGGCGGCACGCCATCCCCACGATCGCCACCGGTTCGCCGAGCGTCGCCTCGAGTTCGTCGTTCCGCGCGCGCAGCCGCCGGGTCTCCTTGACCGACTCCCGCAGCGCGCTGGTGATCTTCTCGACTGATGCAGTCATCGGGATCTCACTCTCCGGGGTTTCGCTCGTGGCCGTCGGCGCCGTGCACGGCGCGGATCAGTTCGTCCACGTCCATGTCGTCGACCGTGCCGATGTCGTCCTCGTCGGGCCGTCCGTGGCCGTCGTCGCCGTCGTCCGCCGCGGTCGGGGCGTCACTCGCCGGACTGAGCCGTTCGTCGAGCCGGCGTGCGAGTTCCGCCGGCGTCGGACAGTCGAAGATGAGGGTCGCGGGCAGCCGCAGACCGGTGGCCGTGGCCAGCCGGTTGCGCAGTTCGACGGCCGTCAGCGAGTCGAATCCCATCTCGACGAACCCGCGGTCGACGTCCAGCGCGGTCGCCGAACCGTGGCCCAGCACCGCGGCGGCCTGTTTCCTGACCAGGGTCACGAGCGCCTGGCGCCGCTCGCCCGCGGACATCCCGGTGAGCCGGCCGGCCACTCCGGCGGAGGTGCCGGAGTCGCCCGTGCCGCGGTCCGGCCGGGCACGGCGCGGTATCAGCAGGCGCATGACGGGAGGGAGCGAACCCTGGCTCTCCTGGGCACGCAGCGCGGCGCGGTCGATGTGCGCCGCGACCACGAGCGGCTCATCGGCCCGGACCGCCTGGTCGAACAGGGCGAGGCCCTCCGCGGCGGACATGGCCTGTGCTCCGCCCCGGGTGAGCCGTTCGCGGTCCACGGCGTTCATCTGACCCGTCAGTGCGCTGTCGGGTGCCCACAGGCCCCAGGCGATCGACGTGGCGGCCTGCCCGCGCGAGCGCCTGGCCGCGGCGAGCGTGTCGAGAAACACGTTGGCGGCACCGTAGTTGGCCTGTCCGGGATTGCCGAGCAGTCCGGCGGCGGACGAGTACAGGGCGAACATGCCGAGGTCGAGACCGGTGGTCAGCTCGTCGAGGTGCACGGCGGCATCGATCTTGGGACGCAGCACGGGCGCCAGGCGCTCGCCGGTGAGGGACGTGAACACCGTGTCGTCCAGCGCCCCCGCCGTGTGGACCACCGCGGTGAGCGGGTGGTCCGCCGGAATGTCGCCCAGCAGGTCCCCCAGGGCTTCGCGGTCGGCGATGTCGCAGGCGGCCAGCGTCACGTCGGCACCCAGCCCGGCGAGTTCCGCACGCAGCTCGTCGGCGCCCGGCGCGCCGGCGCCCTGCCGGCTCGCCAGCAGGATGTGGCGCATTCCCCAGGGGCCGGCCAGGTGCTTGGCCACCAGAGCGCCCAGCGTTCCGGTGCCGCCGGTGACCAGTACCGTGCCGTCGGGGTCGGGGACCGGCGGAATCGTCAGTACGAGCTTGCCGACGTGCTTGGCCTGAGCCATGTGGCGGAATGCCTCGGGTGCGTCACGGACGTCCCAGGTGCGGACGGGCAGCGGCTGCACGGCGCCGTCCCGCAGCAGCCGGACGACCTCGGTCAGCATGGTGTGGATCGACTCCGGGGTCGTGTCCGGCACGAGGTCCACCGGCCGGTACACCACGCCCGGATGGGCGGCGGCGACCTGTTCCGGGTCCCGGCGGTCGGTCTTCCCCAGCTCGATGAAACGACCGCCGTGGGGCAGCAGGCGCAGCGACGCGTCGATGAGGTCGCCGGACAGCGAGTTGACGACCACGTCGACCCCCGCACCGCCGGTGGCGTCGAGCACCCGCTCGGCGAACGCGGAGTCCCGTGACGAGGAGATGTGGGCATCGTCCAGGCCCATCCGCCGCAGCGCGTCGTGTTTGCCCGGGCTCGCCGTGGCGAACACCTCGGCGCCCAGGTGGCGGGCGATCCGGACCGCCGCCGTGCCGACCCCGCCGGCCGCCGCGTGGACGAGGACCCGCTGCCCGGGGCGCAGGCCCGCCGCGTCGTGCAGGGCGAAGTGGGCGGTCAGGAAGGCGGAGGGAACCGAGGCCGCCTGCTCGAACGACCAGTCCCGCGGCATCGGGACCAGCCAGCGGTGATCGGTGACCGCCTCGGTGCCGAACGCCCGTGGCATCAGTCCCATCACCCGGTCCCCGGGCTTCAGTCCGGTCACGCCGGGACCGGTCGCCTGGATCACTCCGGCGCCTTCGCCGCCGATGAACAGGCCGTCGTCCGGGGGCAGCCCCAGAGCGACCAGGAGATCGTGGAAGCTGATCCCGGCCGCGCGGACCCGTACCCGCACCTGGCCCGGTGCCAGCGGTTCCGCGGTCTCCGGGCACGCCGCGACGGTCATGGCGTCGAGGACACCGGAGGGGTCGGGTTCGAGCCGCCACCGGCCACTGAGCGGGGGTGCCAGCCTGCCCCGCGCCGTGCCTGTCGGCGCCAGCCTGGGGATCAGCAGTGCCCCCTGCCGGATCGCGATCTGCGGCTCGTCACCGGCCAGCGCGTGCGCCAGCGCGTCCGTGCCGTCGTGCTCGTCCAGGTCGGCGAGGACGATCCGGCCCGGGTTCTCGGCCTGGGCCGAGCGGAGCAGCCCCCACACCGGCGCCGCACCGAGGTCGCGCACGTCGTCGGGTCCCGCGACCGCGAGGGCCCGGCGGGTGAGGACGACCAGCCGCGTGTCGGCCGTCCGGTCGTCGGCCAGCCAGGCCTGGACGTCGCGCAGGACCGCGCCGGTCAGGTCGAGGGCCGAACCGGGCAGCCCGGCGCCGGGCACCGTCGCACAGGGGAGCACCGCCGTGCGCGGGGGCGGCGCGCCGTCGGCGGGCGCGTCGAGAAAGGCGGCGACGCCGGGATGGGTGCGCACCGGGATTCCCGACGCCGCCAGCGAGCCGGCCAGGCCGAAGGTGTCCGCGCCGAGTACAGTCCAGTCGCCGCCGACACGGGTCTTCGGCGTCGCCAGCGGGACCCAGTCCAACCGGAACAGGGACCGGCCTGCCGGGTTCGCGGCTCCGGAGAGCCGCTCGACCGGGACCGGCCGGGTCACCAGTCGTTCGATCACCAGAACCGGCTCGCCGGTCTCGTCCGCAGCGGTCAGCGTCACAGCGTCCGGACCGGCCGGGGAGATGCGCACGCGCAGGGCCCGCGCACCCGGCGCGAACAGCGAGACGCCGGCCAGGGTGAAGGGCAGCCGCACCGTCCTGTCGCGGCTGTCGCCCTGTGCGGCGGACGGGGCGAGCACCATCGCGTGCAGCGCCGCGTCGAGCAGCGCGGGGTGCATGCCGTACCGGCCCGCCTCGTCGCTCACCGGGGCGGGCGGCGACACCTCGGCGTAGACGTCCTCGCCGCTCCGCCACGCCCGTGCCAGGCCCTGGAACGACGGCCCGTAGGTGTAGCCGGCCTCCGCTCCCGCCGCGTAGAAGTCGTCCGGG
This sequence comes from Streptomyces sp. NPDC060027, assembly GCF_042737005.1. NCBI lineage: Bacteria > Bacillati > Actinomycetota > Actinomycetes > Kitasatosporales > Streptomycetaceae > Streptomyces > Streptomyces sp. NPDC060027. The sequence continues at coordinate 23,207 of NZ_JBHWVI010000009.1, read as the reverse complement.
TCCATGGGCACCGGCTCGGCGCCGGGTGGCGGCCAGGCGGCCGGCGAGGCCGGAGCAGTGCCGGCGTCCGGCGCCAGGACCGCCGACGCGTGCCGCGTCCAGTCACCGTCCCGGCCGTTCTCCCCGTCCGGCCGTGAGTAGACGGCCAGGGGCCGGTGGTCCGAGTCGTCGGGCGGGCCCACCACCAGTTGGAGGCGTACCGCGTCGTCGCCGTGCAGCAGCAACGGCGCTTCCAGAGTCAGTTCCTCGACCCGTGGGCAGCCCGCCTCGGTACCGGCCCGCAGAGCCAGCTCGGCGAATCCCGTCCCCGGGAACAGACACACGCCGCCGACCGCGTGGTCGGCCAGCCACCGTGGGGTCCCGGCCGACAGCCGCCCGGTGAGCACCAGTCCGCCGCCGTCCGCCAGTTCCACCGCGGCACCGAGCAGCGGATGGTCCGGCGCCACCACACCGAGGGCCGCCGGGTCCACGGCGGCACTCTCGTCCTCCATCCAGAAGCGCTGCCGGTCGAAGGCGTAGGTGGGCAGCGGGACCCGCCTGCCGCCGGGGATCAGCCCGGCCCAGTCCAGGTCGGCGCCGTGCACCCACGCCTCCGCCAGCGAGGCCGTGAACCGTGCCATGCCGCCTTCGTCGCGGCGCAGCGAGCCCACCGTCACGGGCTCGGCGGAGTCGTCCGCCGAGGTGGCGGTGTCCAGCACGGCGGCGTTCAGCACGGGGTGCGGGCTCGCCTCGACGAACATCGTGAAGCCGTTGTCGAGCAGGGCCCGGGTGGCGCGCTCGAACCGCACCGGTTCCCGCAGGTTCCGGTACCAGTACGCGGCGTCCAGCTCACCGGCGTCGGCCGGCTCCCCGGTCACCGCGGAGTAGAACGGTATGCGCGAGCGCCTGGGGGTGATCCCGTCCAGCTTCGCCAGGAGGTCGTCGCGCATCGGCTCGACCTGCGGCGAGTGCGACGCGTAGTCGACCTCGATCCGCCGGATGCGGATGCCCTGCCGTTCGCACTCGGCCGTCAGGTCGTCCAGCGCTTCGGTGTCACCGGCCACGACGACCTGCGAGGGGCTGTTGACGGTCGCGATCGTCAGCCGTCCCTCCCACGGGGCGAGCAGCTTGGCCACCTGCTGCTCGTCCACCTGCAGCGACGCCATTCCGGCGATGCCGGTCAGCCGGGCCAGTTCCGCCGCCCGTACGGCCACGACCTTGGCGGCGTCCTCCAGTGACAGCACGCCTGCCACGTACGCGGCGGCGATCTCGCCCTGGGAGTGACCGACCACGGCGGCGGGGCTCACGCCGTGGTGCTGCCACAGCCGGGCCAGCGACACCATCACGGCGAACAGCGTCGGCTGCACCACGTCGACCCGGTCGAAGCCGGGCGCTCCGTCCGCCTGGCGGAGCACCTCGGTCAGCGACCAGTCGACGTGCGGAGCCAGTGCCTGTTCGCATGCGCGGAGGTACCCGGCGAATTCCGGGGAGGTGTCGAGCAGTTCCGCGGCCATCCCGGGCCACTGGCTGCCCTGGCCGGGGAACACGAAGACGACCCGCGGCTTGCGCCGCGCGGTGCCGCGCACCAGCCCGGGGTCCGGCTCGTCGCCGGCCAGCAAGGTGAGCCGGCGGAGCCGGTCGTCCCGGTCGGCACCGAGGACCACCGCGCGGTGGGTCAGCGCCGCACGCGAGGACGCCAGGCTCCAGCCGATGTCGCGCGGCTGGAGACCGGACTCGTCGGCGAGCAGTCGGCGCAGCTTGTCGGCCTGCTGCCGCAGCGAGGCCGGAGACGCCGCCGAGACCGGCCAGGGAACCGGCGGTGCCGCCGAACCGGGACCGGTGGCCTCGTCCTGCTCGTCCTGCTGCCGTGGCTGAGCCGGCGGCTGTTCGAGGATGAGGTGGGCGTTGGTGCCGCTGACCCCGAACGAGGAGATCCCCGCACGCCGCGGGTGCCCGTCCCCGGGCCACGGCACCGCCTCCACGGCCAGCTCGACCTCGCCCGCCGACCAGTCCACCTGACGACTCGGCTGATCGACGTGCAGCGTCGCGGGCACCGTCCCGTGACGCATCGCCAGCACCATCTTCATGACACCGACCGCACCCGCCGCCGCCTGCGTATGACCGATGTTCGACTTCACCGACCCCAGCAGGAGCGGCCTGTCGGCAGGCCGCTCCTGCCCGTAGGTCGCCAGCAGCGCCTGCGCCTCGATCGGGTCGCCCAGGGTCGTCCCCGTCCCGTGCGCCTCCACCACGTCCACATCACGCAGCGACAGACCCGCGTTCGCCACCGCCTGCCGGATCACCCGCTGCTGGGACGGCCCGTTCGGTGCCGTCAGCCCGTTGGACGCACCGTCCTGGTTCAGGGCCGAGCCGCGGACGACCGCGAGAACCTCATGCCCGCGGCGCCGAGCCTCCGACAGCGGTTCGACCAGCAGCAGGCCGACGCCCTCGGCGAACCCGGTGCCGTCCGCGGCGTCGGCGAACGCCTTGCACCGCCCGTCCGCCGACAACGCGCGCTGCCGGCTGAACTCGACGAACACCTTCGGGCTCGACATCACCGCGACCCCGCCGACGACCGCCATCGAGCACTCACCCGCCCGCAGCGCCTGGCCTGCCATGTGCAGCGCCACCAGGGACGAGGAGCACGCCGTGTCGACCGTGATCGCCGGGCCCTCCAGCCCGAACACGTAGGACACGCGGCCCGAGATCACGGCGGGTGTGCTGCCGGTCACCGCGTACCCCTCGGCGCTGCGCGGCGCCAGCGGCGCCCCGGTCGCGTAGTCCGTCGGGCCGGCCCCGATGAACACTCCGGTCCGGCTCCCCTTCAGGCTCGCCGGGTCGACTCCGGCGTCCTCGAACAGGTCCCAGGAGGCTTCGAGGAGCAGCCGCTGCCGGGGGTCCATGGTCAGCGCCTCGCGCGGCGAGATCCCGAAGAACTCCGCGTCGAATCCCGCCGCTTCGTCCAGGAACCCGCTCTCGCGGACGTACGACGTCCCCGGGCGGTCCGGATCGTCGTCGAACAGCCCGGCCAGGTCCCAGCCCCGGTCAGCCGGGAACCCGGACACGGCGTCCCGGCCCTCGGCCAGCAGCTGCCAGAACTCCTCCGGCGAGGTCACGCCCCCCGGCAGGCGGCACGCCATCCCCACGATCGCCATCGGCTCGTCGACGGCGGTCGGGTTCTCGGCCGTCACGGCCGGTGCGGCCGCCGCCTCCGGCGCGTCCGAGGCGCCGACGGCGAGCTCGAGCAGACAGCCGGTGACGGCGCCGGCGGTGGGGTAGTCGAAGGCGAGGGACGCCGGCAGGCGCAGCCCGGTGGCAGCGTTCAGGCGGGTCCGGAACTCGACCGCCGTGACGGAGTCGGACCCCATCTCGGTGAAGGGCCGGTCGGGATCCACGTCGTGGGGACGGTCGTACCCCAGTACGGCCGCGGCCTCGGTCCGGACCCGGTCCAGCACCGCCCATTCACGCTCGGACTCGGGCGTCCGCGCCAGCAGCCGAGCGAGAGTGCTCTCCCCCGCCTCCTGCTCGCCCTGGCCCGGGGCCCCGCCCGCGGCGCCCTGGACGTCCGGCAGTTCGTCGAGGAACGGCCGGGGGCGGGCCGCCGTGTAGAGGGGGGCGAACCGCTCCCACTCGACGTCGGCGACGGCGACGGCGGTCTCGTCCCGGTCGAGCACCTTCCGCAGAGCCCGCAGTGCCTGCCCGGGATCCAGCAGGGGGAGGCCCTGCCGTTCCGACTGGCTGGTGAACATGTCCCGCACCGCCGACTCGTCGGCGTCTTCCCCGAACGCGTTCCAGAAGCTCCAGGAGACGGCGGTGGCCGCCTGTCCCCGGGCGCGGCGCTGGACGGCCAGTGCCTCCAGGCCGGCGTCGGCAGCCGCGAACACGCCGTTCTCGGCTGCTCCCCAGACGCCCGCGACGGAGGAGAACAGGACGAAGGCGTCCACGGACTCCTCGCGCAGCAGCTCGTCCAGGACGCGCGCACCTGTCACCTTGGCGCGCAGCGTGCGGGCGAGCTGCGCCGGTGTCGTCCCGGACAGCGGGCCCGGCTCGGGGACGACGGCCGCGTGGAAGACGGTACGGACCGGCCGCCCCGCGGACCGGGCCTCGCTCAGCACCGCCTCCATCGCGGCGCGGTCGGCCACGTCGCAGGCCGCCATCGTCACGGTGGTACCCGCCCGGACGAGTTCCGCCTCCAGCTCGGCCGCGCCCGGTGCGTCGCGTCCCCGCCGGCCGGCGAGGACGACGTGCTGGGCGCCGGAGGCCGCCAGCCACCGGGCGAGGCGCCTGCCGATCCGGCCGGTACCACCGGTGACCAGCACGCTGCCGCGCGGCTGCCAGGTCCGTACGGCGGGCCGGTCGGCCACCGGATCGCGCACCAGCCGCCGCACCAGCACACCGCTGTCCCGTATCGCCACCTGGTCGTCCGCGCCCAGGCCGCCGCCCAGCACCGCGCACAGCCGCCGGAGCGCGTCCTCGTCGGGTGAGCCGGGCAGGTCGACCAGGCCGCCCCAGCGCTGCGGGAGTTCGAGACCGGCCACCCGCCCCATGCCCCAGACCTGGGCCTGAGCGGGCGACCGGAGATCGGTGCCGTCCGCGCAGACCGCACCGGTGGTCGCCAGCCACATCGGGACGTCGGCTCCCACGTCGCCGAGCGCCTGTACCAGTGCCAGGGTGGCGGCCGACCCCGCCGGGACGTCCGGGTAGTCCTCGTGCGGGCGTTCGTCCATCGCCAGCAGCGACAGCACACCCGCCGCGTCCGTGGCCGTCTCCTGCCGGAGCAGGCCGGCGATGTGGTCCCGGCCGTCGCGTGCCGGGTCCAGCGTGAGCTGCCGTGCGTCCGCGCCGCGTGCGGCGAGAGCCCGGCACACGGCCGCCGCACAGGCCTGACCCTGTCCGATGCCGGGAGCCAGGACCAGCCAGTCCCCGCTCAGCGGCTGCTCGTCGGGATCGGCGGCGGGCTGCCAGTCGACGCGATAGCGCCAGGCGTCGAGTTCGTGCCCGACGATGTCGGGGATCGCGGCCGGCTCCACGTCGTGGCCGGCGAAGACCGGCTGCCAGTCGACGTCGGCGCCCTGCGCGTACGTCTCGGCGAGGGAGGTCAGGAAGCGCCCGGTGCCGCCGTCGTTCCGGCGCAGCGTGCCCACGGCGCGCGCGTCGCTCCCGGCCTGCTCGACCGTCCCCTCGATCGCCGGTGTGAGCACCGGGTGCGGGCTCGACTCGATGAACAGGTTGTGGCCGTCCGCGAGGAGCGCGCGGACCGACTCCTCGAACCGTACGCTCCGGCGGAGGCTGTAATACCAGTAGTCAGGGCCGAGTTCGGAGGTGTCCAGCAGACCTCCGGTGGCCGCGGAGTAGAACGGCACCTTCCCCGGGCGGGGCGTGATCCCCGTGAGCACGTGTGCGAGGCGCTCGCGGATCCGTTCCACGTGCGGGGAGTGCGAGGCGTAGTCCACGTCGACGCGTCGGAACCGGATCCCGTCTCCCTCGCAGAGGTCCGCGAGTTCCTCGAGGGCGCCGACGTCACCCGCCACCACGACGCTGTCGGGACCGTTGACCGCGGCGATCGACAGACGGCCGCCGAAGCGGTGCAGCATGCCGGTGACCGCCTCCGCGTCGAGCGCGAGCGAGGCCATGCCGCCCTGGCCGGACAGGTGCAGCAGTTCGGCGCTGCGCAACGCCACCACCCGGGCCGCGTCCCGCAAGGACAGCGCGCCGGCGACATGTGCGGCGGCGATCTCGCCCTGCGAGTGACCGGCCACGGCGGCGGGCACGATCCCGTACGAGCGCCAGAGCCCGGCCAGCGAGACCATCACCGCGAAGAGCGTGGGCTGCACGACGTCGACCCGGTCGAGCGACGCGGCGCCGGGTTCACCGGCGATCACCTCGGCGAGCGACCAGTCGGTAAACTCGGCCAGTGCCTCCCCGCACGCGCGCATCTGCTCGGCGAAGGCCGGCTCGGCCGCCATGAGTTCGGCGGCCATTCCCGGCCACTGAGCGCCCTGGCCCGGGAACACCAGGGCGATCTTCGGGTCGCTTCCGACCCTGCCCTGGATCAGGTTCGGGGCGGTCCCGCCGTCCGCGAGCGCGGTCAGCCCGTCGCCGAAGCCCCGGGCGTCGGTGGCCAGCACGACGGCGCGGTGTGCCGCCGAGTGCGGCAGCGCGGCCAGCGAGGACCCGACGTCGAGGGGGCCGAGTTCCCGGCTCCGTACCGTGAAGTCCCGCAGCGCGGCGGCGCGGGCCCGCAGGCCGGTGGCGCCGGCGGCGGACACCACCCACGGAACCGCCGGCCGGTCGCCGGGCAGGTCGACGGCCTCGCGGTACCAGTGGCGGCGACGCTGCCACGGATAGGCGGGCAGGCTGACAGGCCGGCGCGACACCTGGGCCGGAGCGGGTACGGCGCCCGTCACGAACAATTCCGCCGCGGTGAGGGCGAACCGGTCCACCGGGTCGTCGGTGTCGGTCTCCACCCCGAACCGGGCGGCCAGCTCATCGGGCAGGTTCCGCGGCAGGACGTCGACGAGCGCGTCCACGCCCTGGGCGGAGATGTCGTCGGCAAGGTTCCGGGGCCGGTCGGCGGGCGCGCCGAGGCGGACCCGCCGCACCAGGTCGTCGCAGGACACGGTGAGGTCCTCGCCGTCCGCGGACACCTCGGGTACGCGGCCGGGCCGGAGTTCGACGCCGGACGCCTGCCCGGCGGCCAGGCGCAGCGCGTCGTCGAGGTCCAGCCGTCCCGCCGCCCAGGCGGCACCCAGCCGGCCCGCGCCCTCACCGGTCACGGCGTCCGGCGCCAGGCCGACGGCGGCCCACAGTCCGGCCGCCGCGACGTGGTGGCACAGCAGGTAGGCGGCCGGCAGGTCGGCCGACGGCTCGGCGAGCGGGTCGATGTCCGCTCCGGTCAGCGCGGCGAGGCGCTCGGCACAGGCGCGCAGGGCACCTGTGTACTCCGGCAGCTCCGCCAGGCGTTCACGCAGGGCGGCGGACGGCGGTTCGGCTCCGTACCAGAATCCGACGGAGCGCTCCGTCCCCTCGGCCACCTGTCCGGATCGGGCGGTCGGCGTGCTGTTCTCTCGTGCGGCGGCCTCCAGGGCCGCCGCGACGGCGGTGGCGTCCTGGCCGGTGACGGCGAGGCGGTGGCCCAGCCAGGTGCGGCGGTAGGCGGCGGTGAAGACGATGGCGTCCAGGTCGCCCGGAGCCTCCCGGAGCCGGGCGGCGAGGCGCCCGGCCGCCTGGCGCAGTGCGGGCTCCGCCGCCGCGGTGACCATCAGGACGTAGGGCGCCCGGCGGGCCGGAACCGTCACCGGCTCCGGAACCTCCGGCGGCTGCTCGACGACGACGTGCGCGTTGCTGCCGCTGAACCCGAACGAGCTCACACCGGCCCGCCGCGGGTGGTCCCGTCGTGGCCACTGCTGCCGCTCGGTCACCACCGAGACCGGAAGCCTCTCCCAGTCGATGCGCGTCGAGAGCCGGTTCAGCGGGTGCGGCGGAAGCTCCCCGTGGTGGAGCGCGAGGACCACCTTGAGCAGCCCGGTGACACCGGCCGCCGCCTCGAGGTGCCCGATGCCGGCCTTGGCCGCGCCGATGAGCAGCGCCTCGTTAGCCGTGCGCCCCTCCCCCAGCGCCTCGGCGAGAGCGCGGACCTCGATCGGGTCACCGAGGGGCGTTCCCGTACCGTGCGCCTCGACGTAGTCGACGTCGCGGGGCGCCCAGCCCGCGGTCCGGACCGCCCGCCTGATGACGGCGACCTGCGCGGACGCGTCGGGCACCGTCATGCCGCCGCTGGCGCCGTCCTGGTTGACGGCGGTGCCGCGGATCACCGAGTAGACACGGTCACCGTCCCGGTTCGCCGCGCCCAGCGGCTTGAGGATGAGCGCCGCCGCCCCTTCGCCCCGGCCGTAGCCGTCGGCCGCGTCGTCGAAGGTCTTGCAGCGCCCGTCGGGTGCCAGGGCACCGGCTCCGGCCATGGAGACCGACACCGTGGGAGCGACGATCACGTTGGCCCCGCCCACGACGGCGATCTCGCAGTCCCCCTCGCGCAGGCCCTGACAGGCCAGGTGGACGGCGGTGAGGGACGACGAGCACGCGGTGTCGACGGCGATGCTGGGGCCGCTCAGACCGAGGAAGTACGACAGGCGCCCGACGGCTGCGGCGAACGTCGTCCCGGTCCCGTAGAAGTGGTCGACGTCGGCCATGTCGCGGGTGAGCAACTGCTGGTAGTCGGCGGTGTTGAGGCCGAAGTAGACACCCGCGGCCCGGCCGTCCCGCGCGGGCTGCCCGGCGTCCTCCAGTGCCTCCCAGGCGACCTCGAGAAGCAGCCGGTGCTGCGGATCGAGCGACTTCGCCTCGCGCGGCGAGACACGGAAGAACTCCGCGTCGAAGCCCTCCACGTCGTCGAGGAAGCCGCCGCGCGTCGGGACGTCGGACCCGGCCTCCGCCCAGATCGGATCGGCCCGGCGGGCTGCCGGCAGGTCACGGACCGCGTGGCGGCCCTCGGTCAGCAGCGACCAGAACTGCTCCGGCGAACTCGCGCCGGGCAGCCGGCACGCCATGCCGATCACCGCGATGGCGTCGTCCGCCGGGTCGCCGGACGCTGCGGCCGACGAGACGGTCCGGTGCGGGCCCTCGGCTTCCGGCGCGGCCTCCGCCAGCAGCGCGGTGAGCGCCTCGATCGTCGGCTTCTCGAAGACGATCGTGGTGGGCAGCTCCAGGCCGAACTCGGCGGACAGGCGGTTCCGCAGTTCGACGGCGGTGAGCGAGTCGAGGCCCTGGTCGAACAGCCCGCGCCGCCGCGCGAGCGGCTGGTCGCCGGAGAGGCCGAGCACCGCGGCGACATGCTCCTCGACGCGGCGCTGCGTACCGCCGGGCACCCGCGGTTTCGCGGCGGAAGCAGAGGCGGAAGCGGGCGTGGAAGCGGCATCCGGTGCGGGTGCGTGAGGGGGAGCGGGCGCGGCCGTCCGGGCCGGTACGCCCTCCGTTCCGCGGGCGCCCCAGGCGGTGTCGTCCGCCGGCCGCGCGACCATCTCGCCGATCACCCTGCCGTCGGCGTCGAGCAGCCCCAGACGCAGCGGTGCCGGTGCCGCGGCCGCCGGGCCGTGCCCCTGGTCGCCGGGCTCGACGCCGGGCAGCCAGAAGGTGTCGCCGCCCCAGGAGGGCACGGGCAGCGTCCGGTACCGGTCCGGTGTTCCGGTGATCTTCGTCCAGTCCACGTCGACACCGCTGACATGGAGCTGCGCCACCGTCCTGTGCAAGGAGAGCGGTCCGGAGGCGGCGCGGTGCAAGGTGGCCGTCACCGGCCCGCGGCGCTCACGGCGGCGGACGGCGTCCGCCAGCGGCCGGGTCAGCATGGGGTGCGGGCCGATCTCGACGAAGGCCCGGTCGCCCTCGGCGAGCAGCCGGTCGATCGCGGGCCACAGAAGCACGGGGTCGGTGAGATTGCGCTGCCAGTAGCCGGCGTCGAAGCACACGTCCTGGTCGTCGGGCAGCACGCTGGAGAGCAGCCGCACCGAGGGCACGCCGACGGTGAGATCGGCCAGTGCCTCCCGCAGCCGCGGGCCGCAGTCGGCGACCACCGGGCTGTGGAACGCGTAGTCACCGGCCAGCCGTTTGCACCGCAGGCCGCGTGCCTCGATGGCCGCGGCGGCCGAGTCGACGGCGTCCCCGGGGCCGCTGAGCACGACCGCTTCCGGCCCGTTGAGCGCGGCGATCACCACCGGCAGGCCGGTGTCGGCCAGCACCGCCAGGACCGTGTCCCGGTCCGCGCGGACCGCCAGCATGGCGCCCCGGCCCGCCGTCTCCTGGAGGATCTGGCCCCGCCGGACAGCCAGCCGTACGGCGTCGGCGCGGGTGATCGCGCCCGCCGTGTGCGCGGCGGCGATCTCCCCGACGCTGTGTCCGACCACGGCCCGGGGCCTGATGCCGCATGCGGCGAGCCAGCCGGTCAGCGCCACCTGTACGGCGAGGAGGGCGGGCTGGGCGTGGTCGGTCCGGCCGAGCCGGCTGTCCTCGACCCGTCGCAGCTCGTCGATCAGCGACCAGTTCACGTCCCGCCGGATCAGGGCGTCGCACTCGTCGAGCGCCTCACGGACCACGGACGAGGCGTCGTACAGGTCCACCGCCATGCCCGCCCACTGCGCGCCCTGACCGGAGTAGACGAACACCGGCTCGGGGGCGCCCTCGGGGTCCACGGCGCCGACGTAGGCGCCGTCCGGCGCATCCTCGATCCCGTCCAGTGTCGCCGCCAGCTCCTCCGGTCCCGCCGCGACGGCGGCGAACCGGTGCCGCTCATGCGTCCGCCGGGTCGCGGCGGAGGCGATGAGGCCGCCGAGCCCGTCGGCCTCGGCGGCCACCCGCTCCCCCATCCCGGCGACCTGGTCGGCCAGGCCCGACCGGTGGAAGGCCGAGGCGAGCAGCACGTAGGGACCGGCCGGGGGGCCCACGGGCGCGGCACCGGCGGGCTCGACGCCTTCGGCGATCACGTGGACGTTCGTGCCGCTGAGCCCGGACGAGCTCACCCCGACCCGGACCGGGCGGCCCGTGTCGGCGAGGCTGACCGTGCTCACCGGCACCGCCAGCCTGCCGCGGTCCCAGGAGACCGCCGAGGTGAGCCGTCCGGGGTCGGGCTGAGCGGGTACCTCACGGGAGTTGATGACCCAGAGCCCCTTGAGCAGGCCGGCAATTCCGGCCGCGCCGTCGGTGTGTCCGAACACCGCCTTGTTGGAGCCCACGTAGAGCGGCGGGCGGCCCGGGTCCCGGTCCCGCGCGTAGACCTCGTCCAGGGCCATGAGCTCGACCTGGTCGCCGAGCGGGGTCCCGGTGCCGTGGGCCTCCACGTAGTCGAGGTCGGAGGGGTCGATTCCCGAGGTGCCGAGGGCGGAGCGCAGGAGAGCGGCCTGGGCGCTGCCGTTGGGTGCCGTGATGCCCAGGCTGCGGCCGTCGTGGTTGACCGCCGACGAGCGGATGATCCCGTAGATCCGGTCCCGGTCGGCGAGGGCGTCGGGCAGGCGCTTGAGGACGAGGACGCCGCAGCCGTCACCGCGGAGGATGCCGTCGGCGTCGGCGGCGAACGGACGGCACCGCCCGGTCGGCGAGATCGCGCCGATCCTGCTCATGAAGACGCTCAGCTCGGGCGTGATCATCAGGCTGACGCCACCGGCCAGAGCGATGTCGCTCTCGCCCGTCCGCAGGCTCTGACTCGCCAGATGCACGGCCAGCAGGGAGGAGGAGCACGCAGCGGTGACGGAGGCCATGGGCCCGTGCAGGTCGAAGGTGTAGGCCAGCCGGCCCGCCACGAAGCTGAACTCGTTTCCGCTGGCGTAGTGCGGCCCGATGCCCTGGATTCCGAGCGTCTTGGTGTGCAGCGTCGCGTAGTCGTGGGCGAACATGCCGAAGAACGCCCCGGTGCGGGTGCCGTGCCAGGCGTCCGCGGGCCGCCCGGAGTCGCTCATCGCCTCCCAGGCCACCTCGAGCATGAGCCGCTGCTGGGGGTCCATGGCGCTCGCCTCACGGGGCGAGACCCCGAAGTAGGCGGCGTCGAAGCGGTCGATGCCCTCCAGGAACCCTCCGACATGGCTGGCCGTGCCGGGACCGGCATCGCCCGGGCCGGCGAACCCACGACCCCAGCGGCTCGCGGGCACGTCCTGGAAGACGGTGGTCGCGGACCTGAGCGCGGCGCCGAAGGAGTCGAGATCGCGGGCGTCGCCGGGGAACCGGCAGCCGATGCCGACGACGGCGATCGAGGTGGCGGGCGGGCTCGTCAGCGGTCGTTCTGCCATTGAAGATATTCCTCGCTCTACAATGATCTTCCGCGAATTCGGCATCGGGATCCCGTGGGATTCCGGAGGGGGCGACCGGTGGACGAGCCGCAGCTCGGGGGGTCCGGTCACGTCGCCGTCTGGGTGGCGGTGGGCGCGGCGCCCCGGGACGAGCCGCTCAGCCTGGACCGGCGCGCCCTGCGGTACCGCCGGGCGCGCGCCGCCGCACATCGGGTCGGCCGGCAGCTGGTCGAGGCGTACACGTCATGTGCGCCGGACCGGCAGGCCTGGGAGCGCGACGGACGGGGGCGCCCGCTGGTCGTCGATCCCGGGGGCCTCCACGTGAGCCTCAGTCATGCCGAGTCCGTGGTGGCAGCCGCCCTGTCGTGGGGCGCCCCGGTCGGCGTCGACGTAGAGCGCCTCCGGCCGCTGGCCGACCGCGGTGCGCTGGCCCGGACGGCGCTGTCCGAGAGCGAGCGGCAGGCCGTGGACGCGCTGCCGGAGGCGCTCAGGGACGCCCAGGTACTGCGCTTCTGGACCCGGAAGGAGGCCGTGGCGAAGGCACTCGGCACCGGCCTCGCGACGCACCTGCGCGGCATCGTCACGACCGCCCGCGGCACCGTGGTGGCGCTCCCCGACCCGTGCGGCGACATCACCGCCTGGTCGTTGGCCGACCTCGCCGCGGGGGACGGTGTGATCGCCTCCGTCGCGGTACGGGCACCGGGCGTCCGGGTGGTGACCCGGACGCTCCCGCTTCCCGCGGACGAGGGCTGAACCGGCCCGGGAGGCAGTGGTGTCGCGGGCGGTACAGGCCACCTAGAAGGCCGGAGCCAGGATGGGCGCCCGGAGCGTGCCCAGGTACGAGTGCCACAGGTGGGTCGGGTCGTTCTCGACGGCGGTCACGGTCTCCCGCATGATGCGCAGGACCTCCGGCTCCGCCTCGTCGTAGAGGTCGCCCTGCAGCAGCCGGATGATGTCCAGCCGGTACCGCGGATCGGCCACGAACGTGGTGAACAGGATGTTCAGGCGGTAGTAGACCGAGATGAACTCGTACCAGTTGCGGACCCCGTTGCGGATCTTCTTCTCGAAGGTGGAGAACCTGGCCTGCGAGAAGTCGTCGGCGTCGAGGGCCGCGACGATGTCGTGACAGGCCAGCCGCGCGCTGTTGAGCGCGACGCTCACGCCGCTGGAGAAGATCGGGTCGACGAACCGCGCGGCGTCACCGATCAGCACGTACCGGTCGCCGCAGATCTGGCGCATGGCGTAGCTGTAGTCGCCCTCGACCTTCAGGGGCGTCACCTGCTCCGTCTTCTTCAGTGCCTCGTACAGGTCGGGCCGGCTCTCCACGAAGCTCCAGAAGAACTTCTCGCGGTCCATGTTCGCCTCGGCGAACCGGTGTTTCTGGGTCACGACCCCGACGCTGGTGACGGTGTCGGTGATGGGGATCTGCCAGACCCAGGTGTCGCTGATCGGCAGGAAGTGCACGTAGATGTAGTCGACCTTCTCGGGGCTGTTGGCGACCGAGGAGCGGTCCAGGCCGTCGAACCAGGCGTGGATGGCGTACTGGTTGAAGACGGGGTCCGCCTCCTTGGTGCCGAGCTGCCGGCCCAGCAGGGTCTGGCGGCCGGAGGCGTCGATGACCATCTTCGCGGTGACATCCACCTCCTTCGAACCCACCTTGCAGGTCAGGGTGACCTTGGCCGGGTCGTCGAAGTCCACGCGCATCGCCCGGATCCCCTGGAACACCTTGGCGCCCAGGCTTTCGGCGTGCTTGAGCAGGATGAGGTCGAACCGGCTGCGGTCGACGTGGAAGGTGTAGTCCCGGTCGACCCCTGGCTGGTCGCGTTCGCTGAACAGGATGTCGGCCACGCCGAGTTCGTGCGTGAACGCGCCGGCCTGGTCGGCGTTGACGTTGCGCGTCTGGGACGACGTCCAGGCCGCACCGTACTTGCGCGGGAAGCCCGCCGCCTCGATCTTGTCCATCACCTCGGTTTCCAGCAGCACCCTCGTGGTGGCCGGAACCAGCGACTCGCCCACATGCGGACGGGGGAAGTTCTCACCCTCGAACACGGCCACCGACCTGCCGGCCTTGGCGAGGTAGGCGGCGGCGCTGGATCCGGCCGGGCCACCGCCGACGATCACGACGTCGTAGTCGACACTCATCGTTCTCAGACACCTTCCGCGGGAACGGCCACCAGGCCGGAGACGAGCTTGCTGATGGCTGCTATGTCCCGGAAGTTCGCCGCGTTGATCGACGACAGCGGTACGTCGACGCGCAGTTCCTCCCGCAGGAAGTTGAGCAGGAGTGCGCTGTTCATCGAGTTGAGGATCTCCCATTCGAGCAGCGGGGTGGACTCGGTGAGTTCACCTTTCGGGTCACCGTCAAGAAAGCTCTCGCTGATGAAGGTCGTGATCCGCGGTGTGACCTCATCGAGGGTCATTGCGCCGCCCTTTCGGTTGGGAGGTGGTGGTCACGCATCCGGTTCGTACGCCGTTCGTTCCGCCCCACGGGCGCGCGCCTGCAGCGCCGGTCGGTCGATCTTGCCGTTGCCGTTCCTGGGCAGCGGGGACAGGATCCGCACCTCGTCCGCCACCATGTAGCGGGGCAGGTGTTCGGCGAGATGCCGGCGAAGGGCCAGGGCCCCGAGATCACCTCCGGCCCGCGGAGCCACGAACGCCACCAGGCGGGTGTCGACGCCCTCGCCGACCGCCACCGCGGCGGCCTCCGCGACGTCGGCGTGGTTCTCGAGCACGGACTCGACCTCACCGAGTTCGACCCGGTGTCCGCGGATCTTGACCATCTGGTCGCGGCGCCCGAGGTAGTCGAACACCCCGCCGGGCAGGACCCGGACCAGGTCGCCGGTACGGTACGGGCCGCTCCGCGGCGGGTGACCCCAGTAACCGGGCATCACCGTGGGTCCGTCCACGACGAGTTCGCCCTCCTCGCCCGCGGCCGCGACACCTCCGTCGGCCCGCAGCGCCCAAACCCGGTCGCCGCCGGCCGCGATCCCGATGGGCACCGGCCGGTCGCGGTCCAGGTCCGCCTTGGTGACCTCGTGGAACGTGCACACGTTGGTCTCGGTCGGGCCGTAGAGGTTCATCATCCGCGCGCCGGTCCAGCCGGCCAGGTCGCGGAGCTGTGCGACGGGGAACGGCTCGCCCGCGAACAGCACGGTGTGCAGCGCGTCCGGCGCCGGACGGTCCAGCAGTCCGCCGTACCGCATCATGACCGCGAGGGCGGACGGCACCGAGTACCAGACGCTGATCCGCTCCGAGTGGAGGTACTCGACGAGTTGCGCCGGCGCGAAGGACAGCTCAGGGGGGACGAGACACACCCTCGCGGCGGCACGGAAAGCCACGTACAGGTCGAGCACCGACAGGTCGAAGGTGAACGGCGCGTGGTTGGCGAACCGGTCGTCCTCCGTCGGCGTCAGCAGGTCGTGTGCCCAGTCGACGAACGCCCGCGCGTTCCCGTGGGTCAGGCACACCCCCTTGGGCGTGCCGGTCGATCCCGACGTGTACAGGATGTACGCCAGGTCGTCGTCGGTCGTGGCGGCGTCGACGGGCGGCGCCGGGTCGTAGGGACCGTCGGTCTCCACGCAGGTGACATCCGCGGCCACCTCGCCGGAGATCCGCGGGACGCGTGCGCGGTCGGTGACGACGACGCGTGCCGCGCAGTCCCGGGCGATGGCCGCGACCCGGGCCACCGGGCTGCTGCCGTCGACGGGCACGTAGGCGGCGCCGAGCCGGAGGACCGCCTGCATCGCCGCCACCGTCTCCGGGCTCTTGCCCGTCCAGAGCACGACCCGGTCGCCGCGCCGGACGCCCCGGCGGTCGAGCCTGGCCGCGATCGCGTCGGCCGCGGCGTCGAGCTCGCCGTAGGTGAACGACCCCGACGGCGCGCCGACGGCCGGCGCGCCGGGCCGGCGCACGGCGGCCTCGATGACGAGCCGGTGGAGGCTCACAGCCCTTCCCCCCTCGCGATGAGCTCCAGCTGGATCTCGGTCGTCCCGGAGAAGACGGTCGTGGGCAGGCAGTCACGCAGCTGCTCCTCGATCCCGGCGCCGGCCAGGTAGCCGGTCGAGCCGAACAGCTGCATGGCGTCAAGGCTGTTGGCGATCGCGGCCTCGGACACGGCGGTCTTCGCCATGGCGATCGCGCCGACGTCCGTGCGGCCCTGGTCGAGCAGCCAGCAGGCGCGGTACAGCAGCAGCCGCGCGCTCTCCAGCCGCTGCCGCATCCGGGCGATCCGGTGCGAGACGGCCTGGAAGCCGGCGATCTTCCGTCCGAACTGGCGCCGGTCGGTGGTCCGGCCCACGCAGTCGGCCAGCTGCCGCTCCATCAGCCCCAGGTACGCGGCGAACAGGCAGCCGCGCTCCCACCCCATGGAGTGCTGGAAGACCGCCCCGCCGCTGCCCTCGGCCCCGAGCCGGTAGCCGGCCGGCACGACGCAGCCCTCGAACCGCACCCGTGCCGCCAGGCAGCCGTTCAGTCCCATCTTCGGCAGCGGCGGACCGACGACGACGCCGTCGAGCTCACGCGGCACGGCGAACGCCGAGATGCCCAGGAAACCGGCGGAGGGATCCGTGACCGCGTAGGTCACGAACACGTCCGCGACCGGGGCGTTGCTGACGAAGGACTTCTCCCCGTCGAGCAGATACGCCTCGCCCGAGCGCTCGGCGGTGGTCCTGATCCGCCCGACGTCCGATCCCGCTTCGTCCTCGGTCATGGCGTTGCCGGCGATCAGGTCGCCCGCCGCCATGCCCGCCAGCAGCTCCCTCGCCTCGTCCGTCCCGAACTCCGCGACGGGCACGGCACACGACAGCAGGTGCGCCGCGACGCCGAACACCAGACCCATGTCGGGGCAGGAGCGGCCGAACGCCTCAAGGCTCAGCGCCGTGTCCAGGGCGCCCAGGCCGGCCCCGCCGTGCTGCCGTGGCAGGCACAGTCCCGTCAGGCCGATGCCCGCGGCGTCCTTCCAGGCCAGCCGCACCGACTCCGGGTCGGTGCTCGTCTCGTGCTCGGCGAACCGATCGGCGACGGCCGCGCTCGTGCCGGCGTAGCGTTCACGCTGGTTCGGTGACCAATCGAATTCCATCAGTCGGTTTCCGGTGAGTATTCGAGCATCGCCAATTCAATCCCGCCTCGATGGCCGTACTCAGAATGCGAAAGTGCCGCGGCATTTGATTGTCCCGACCTGGCACATTCGGCAACAATAGGTTCGCGGTCGGCGGATCAAAACCCTTACCGCACCCTTATGAGAAGAGTGCCGCGGCTAGGGGTACGGTAGGGGTGCCGACTCGGGCGCCATCCACGTACTGTCCGCACGAGAGGCCGTACACAATTGCCGAGAGGCGCGTCCTGCGCTAACGGCTGCCCGCGTCCTGCCGTACCCGGGAGAGCACGGACACGATCGCATCGAGCACCCCGGCCCGGCAGTCCTCCAGGTAGAAGTGGCCGCCCGGGAAGATCCGCAGATCGAAGCGGCCGAGCGTGTGCCGCGACCAGGCCGACGCGTCGTCGACGGACGCCTTCGGGTCGCCGTCGCCGACCATCGCGGTGATGTCGCACGACAGCGGAGGCGCGGAGTCGAACCGGTACGTCTCGATGGCCGTGTAGTCGGCGCGGATCGTCGGCAGGACGAGATTGAGCAGTTCCTCGTCCGCCAGGACGCGCGGGTTCGTGCCGCCCAGGGCGCGCATCTCCGCCACGAGTGCGGACGTACTGGCCCGGTGCAGCTCCTCGTGCCGGACGAGGGAGGGAGCCCGCCGGCCGGAGACGAACAGGTGCGCCGGTCCGGTCCCCTCCTCCCGGGCGATCCGGCACGCCACCTCGAACGCGAGGATCGCTCCCATGCTGTGGCCGAAGAACGCGAACGGCTCCGCGAGCAGCGGCCGGATCGCCGTGTGGATCCGGTCGGCCAGATCGGGGATGCTGCGGGCGTGGGGCTCGCCGGCCCGGTCCTGGCGGCCCGGGTACTGCAGGGCCAGCACCTCGACGTCCCCGGGCACCGATCTCGACCACGGATAGAAGTAGCTCGCGGCGCCGCCCGCGTGGGGGAAACAGAAAAGGCGCAAACCCTCCGGCACCTGGCGGTAGACGCGGACCCAACTGTCGCTGTCGGTATTTCCCACTTCCGTCACCCTCTCCGAGCACAGCACAATTGCCGACACCTCAGCAGTGTCCGACCCTATCCCCGTCCCTGATCTCACGAACCCCTATCAGGCCCCTATTGTCCCGGTCCCGCATTGCCCCGGTTCTGACGCCGCCCCTACGCTCGGAATAACGGCGTGACAGCGGACACCGCAGGCGGGACGGGCGAAATGCTCAGCGTGGATGAGATCACCGAACTGCTGACCCGGCAGTGGCACTTCCCTGATCTGGCCGACGAGGCCGCCCTGGCCCGGCTGTGGGGACTGGCCGCGGACGGGGGCTGGTTCGGCCCTGGCGACCTCGCCGCCACCGTCGCGCTGGTCCGGGCCACCGGGGCGGCCGCCTGCCCGCTGCCCGTCATGGACGGCTTCGTCGCCGAGGGCCTGCTGGCGAAGGCCCCGCGGATCACGGCCGGCATCGCGGCCGGGGACATCCGGATCCTGGTGGCGGTGACGGACCCGGCTGCCGAGACGGTGCCGTTCATGGAGGCCGGGACAGCCGCCTCGCACGTCCTGGCCCTGCCGCCCGGGGGCGGCCGCGCGACGGTGCGGCCCGTGGAGTTCGCCGTCCCGCAGCCCGGGCTGGCGTCGCCCGCCTGGGCCCGGCTCCACCTGGGCGGACCGGAGGCCGCCGTCGACATCGGTCCCGAGCAGGCCGGCCGGGCGCTCTCCCTGCTCAGGCTGGGCCTGGCGGTACGGGCGATGGCGGCCGCGCGGCAGACGCACGACCGGTCCGTCGCCCACGCGAAGGTGCGCCGGCAGTTCGGCCGGGCGATCGGCGGGTTCGGCGCGGTCCAGCAGCGCACGGCGACCCGGGAGATCGAACTCGTCGCGGGTGAACTCCTGATCGAAGATGCCGTCCGCGGACTCGGCGCCGACGCACCGGACGGGGTCCTCGCCACGGAACTCGCGGTGTCCCACGCGACCGCCGTCGCGTCGCGCGTCCAGCTGAGCGCCCATCACACCCTCGGGGCAGGCGGGTACTTCGAGGAGCACGACGCCCCCTGGCTCTTCCGCCGGGTCCATGCCGACCTCGCGCTGCTGCCGACCTGTCCGCCTCCGGGCGGAACCGTCGCCGACATCCTGATCGGGGCCGCGACCGGCCTGCCCGCCGTGCACTCCACTCCGCGGGCGGCGGCGGTGCGGGAAGAGGCCCGCTCCTTCTGCGCCGGGCACCGCAGCCGGGTGAGGCCGCTCGGCAAGGGAGACGACCCCGGCCTGGTGGCGGAGATGGCGGCCCGGAAGTGGTTCGGAATGACCTGGCCCGCCGCGGACGGCGGCCGCGACGCCGCCCTCGTCGAGCAGCTCGCGGTGCAGGACGAGACCGCCTACCACCAGCTGCCGGTCGCCATCGCGATGGCCGCCGTCTCGGTGGTCGGCGCCCCCATCGTCAAGTACGGCACGGCCGAGCAGAAGGCGCGCCATCTGCCCCGGATCCTGGACGGAGAACTCACCTTCTGTCTGGGCTACAGCGAGCCCGAGGCGGGCTCCGACCTCGCGTCGCTGACCACGACCGCGGTCCGGGACGGCGACGACTGGGTGATCAACGGAACGAAGTCCTGGATCGGCAACGCCCACGCGGCGGAGTACATCTGGCTCGCCGTACGCACGGACATGAACGCGAAGCTGCCGCCGGCCGGGATCAGCATGTTCATGGTCCCGATGGCGACCGCGGGGGTCACAACCGAACCGCACCAGGCCCTGTCCGGGCAGATCTGCTGCACGGTGCGCTTCGACGACGTCCGAGTGAGCGACTCTGCGCGTGTCGGCCCGGTCAATCGCGGCTGGCAGGTCATCACGGACACCCTCACCGGCGAACGGCTGCTGCTGGCCGGCGAGCTCGCCGGCATGTCCCGTCGGCAGTTCGACGAACTGCTGGCAGCCGTCCGCGCCGATCCGGACGGCGTGGCCGGCCCGTCCGGGTCGGACAAGCGAGCCAGGCTGAGCGGTCTGGCCGTCCAGGTCCAGGCGGTGAACGTGCTGCTGACCGAGGCAGCCGGGAAAGCCGGGGCCGGCCCCGCGCACACCGCGCGCCTCGCCTCGTCGATGGCCGGCGTACTGGCCGCGGAGGTGGCGGAGCGGCTCAGCCTCGACGCCCTGGAGATCCTCGGTCCCGCGGCGGCCCTCGACGCACCGGACGCCCCCGGCGCGGGCATCTTCGAGCAGGGCCTGCGCCTGTCCGTCCTCGCCTTCCTCGGCGGCGGAACCAACGACGTGCAACGCGGGCTGATCGCCCGCGGCCTCGGTCTCAGCTGACCGGACCACCGGAGCACGAAGGACGGACCTCTGTGGACGCCGAGAAGTACCGCGCCACGCGCGATCTGCCGCCCGCGGCCCTGACCGGCTGGCGGGACGCGCTGGCCCCGCATCTCCCGCGGCACCCGACGATCCTGGATGTCGGAGCCGGGACGGGCGGATTCGCCGCGGCGTTCACCTGCTGGTTCGGCGCGCGTGTCCTCGCTGTCGAGCCGGACGCCGCCCGCCGCGCGCTGATCCCTCCGGGCATCCGGGCTCTGGACGGCGTGGCCGAGCACCTGCCCGTCCCCGACGGGTGCGCGGACCTGGCGTGGTTCGGCTCGGTCCTGCACCACCTCGACGACCTGGACGCCGCCGCCCGGGAAACCCGGCGGGCGCTGCGACCCGGCGGACGCGTCGCCTTCCGCAACGTCTTCCCGGGCCACGGCGGCGCCGACCTCCGCGTCCGCCACTTCCCCGAGACCGAGCGGCACATCGACACCTACCCGAGCGTCCACCGGGTCGAAGAGGCCTTCGCCCAGGCCGGTTTCACCCGGCTGGACCTGCGCACGATCACCCACACGGCAGCGCCCACCCTGGCCGAGTACGCCGCGACCCTGGACCGCGCCTCGGATTCCAAACTCCGCGCTCTCACCGACGACGAGTACGAGCGCGGCATGGCACGACTGCGCGCCGCCTATCCCCACACGCCGGCCCTCAGCGGAATGACCCTCCTGCTTCTCGGTCAGCCGGCGGAGCCACGGACGGAGGGGCCACGGCGGCGGAGCGCGCCGGCTCAGTAGCTGCCGTACGTGGGGCGGCCCGCCTGCTCGTACGTGTGGAGGGTGACGCCGGTGCTCGTGGCCGGGTTCGCGTGCGTTCGCACGTCATCGCGGGGGGAGCTTTGAGTCGCCCGGGATCCGGCGCGGTCAGAGAGACTCCACCCAGGCCGCGGTTTCGTCGGAGCGCCGGAAGCGGAGCGTGTCGAGCGGGGCGAAGCCGGGGTCGAGGGTGCGGCGTTCGACTTCGTCGTGCCGGGCCCCGTGCTGCGACCAGGACCACCAGACCGGGTGGTCCCGGCGCAGCCATTCTCTCCAGGTCTCCCGGTTGCCGCCGAAGATGACCTCGCGTGTGACAGTGCGCCGGATGGACCGGCGCAGGACTCGGGGCATGACGACGTGCCGGGGGTAGTCCAGCCAGATCACGGTGTCGGCCCGGCTCCACAGCAGATCGCGGACTTCCGGGTAGCCGAGTGAGTCGATGATCCAGCGAGGCCCGGCAGCGAGCCTCGACACGTCCTCGGCCAGCTTGTCGTTGACGGCCCAGCCGGGCCCGCTGAAGTACAGCGCGTCCATCTCGTGGTACGGCAGGCCGAGGCGGCCGCTCAAGGCCCGGGCGAGAGTGGACTTGCCCGCGCCGGTGACGCCCACCACCAAGATCCGTTCCATCCGCGCACCCTACCGTTCCTGAAGACTGAGCTGGTGTGATCCCTGTCGCCAGAACTCGTGCTCAGCCGCACGTCCCGGACGGTGTTGGGCGTGCCGGTTGCCCGCGTTCGCTCCGTGTCCTGGCGGCACGCATCGTGCGCGTGGTCCAGGAATTCGCCGGGCCGCATGACGAGTTCAGCAACCGGGTGGCGGGCGGTGCGCTCGGGGACGACGACGGGGAGCGGGCGGTGGGGCGGAGCGGTGGCTTCGGTGGCACGGGGGCACGGGGTCGCGTCGAGCCGACCTTGAGCCGATCCGGCGCGTGTCAGGCTGCGGTCGCCTGCTCGCGTTCGACGAGGACACGGCCTCACATATTTTGCGGCCCCTGCACAACCGTTCCGGTGTCTCGTGGGTCACACAGGACAGGAGCAAACATCTCCAAAGATCACAAGGGGGAAATATGCGATTCAACCGCTCTGTCCTCACGGCTGCCGCCTTCGGCGCCCTGGCAGTGGGGGCCACGACCGCTCTGGCGGTGCCCGCCTCGGCCGCGCCCAACACCACGCCGCAGAAGGTCTGCGGAAGCGCCTACAAGACGGTGAACTCCGCTCCTGTCGGCTCACTGGGCACCGTCTACCTGACGTACAACGCCTCGAACGGCAAGAACTGCGTCGCGACCATCCGCAAGAACCCGGGCACCGTCCTGGACATGTCCACATGGATCTACGTCTCCGACACCGGCGTGGGCGACGAGGACTACGGGCAGTACACCTCGTACGCGGGACCGGCCTACGTGTACGGCAAGGGTCACTGCGTCGACTGGGGCGGCCACATCAGCAACGTGTACACCCAGGTGTCCGGCTCCAACTGCGCCGCCTTCAAGGAGCACCGGGTCACCTTCACCCGCTGACCGGCCGCTTCTCCCGGCCACCACGCTCCCGCGCCGCCCTCTCCCCTCACCCGGGTGCAGAGAGCCGACGGTCATAGAGCCGGGGCCTACAACCCGATGACCGTGCGGGACCGCACTGGCCCGACTCGCCCTGGCAGGCTCACCGAGTTCTGCCAGGGCGAGCGCCTCGACGAGACTCGTCCGGGACTCCGCCGGCCTTCTCGTCGTGGCCGGGAGCTCATCGATGCGAACGCGGACTGGCTCACGGTGTTCCCGTTGCCCTCCTACGCTCCCGACCTGAACTCCCGACAGCAGGAGTTCACGTTCAGTTGACCGGGGCAGACCCCGGCGAGCTCAGGAACGCATAGGTCGGCACTTCCTAGTAGTGCTTCGTTAGGTTGTGGGCTGTCTGCGGCTGCTCCGAGGGCTGGGCAGGGGGCGGCCGCAGGTGGTGCAGGTGCCGGTCCAGCACCTCAGCAGGTCCTGAAGAACGTCGAGGACCTGGTAGAGGGTCAGGCCGGTGTGCGGACTTTTGGGTCGAGCCGCCTGAGGGTGAGGAATGCCTGGGCGGTGGTGACGAGGGTGACGTGGTGGTGCCAGCCGCGCCAGGTGCGGCCCTCGAAGTGGTCCAGTCCGAGGCCGTGTTTGAGCTCGCGGTAGTCGTGCTCGATCCGCCAGCGCACCTTCGCCCACCGCACCAGGTCAGCGGCCGGTGTGGTGGCGGGCAGGTTCGATATCCAGTAGTCCGTCGGAGTGTCCTGGCCGTCCGGCCATTCGA
>NZ_JBHWVI010000008.1:0-91400 GCF_042737005.1 Streptomyces sp. NPDC060027 | reverse complement strand
ACCCTGTACGGGTGGTGAAACCGGCCCATCTGCGTGAACCGGGCCGTGTCGGGGGATACGTGCTACCTGCCCTCTCGATCATGTCGAGGACGACAAGCGTGGGAGGTACGTCCGTGAGCAACACCCTCTTCAGGACGAAGAAGGTCGAACAATCGATCTTGGACACTGAGGAGCCGGAGCACGCGCTCAAGAAGACGCTGTCCGCTCTGGATCTCACCGTGTTCGGTGTCGGTGTCATCATCGGCACCGGCATCTTCGTCCTCACCGGCAAAGTGGCCAAGGAGAACGCGGGGCCGGGGGTCTCGCTGGCCTTCGTCGCCGCGGGCGTCGCCTGCGCGCTGGCGGCCCTGTGCTACGCGGAGTTCGCCTCCACGGTCCCGGTCGCAGGATCCGCGTACACCTTCTCCTACGCCTCCCTCGGCGAGCTGCCCGCCTGGATCATCGGCTGGGACCTGGTCCTGGAGTTCGCGCTCGGCACGGCGGTGGTGGCCGTCGGCTGGTCGGGCTACGTGCGCTCGCTGATGGACAACGCGGGCTGGCACCTGCCCGAGTCGCTCAGCGGGCGCGAGGGGTCCACCGGGTTCGGTTTCGACATCCTCGCCGCCGCGCTGGTGCTGGTGCTCACCGCCATCCTCGTCATCGGCGTGAAGCTCTCCGCCCGGATCACCACAGTGGTCGTCGCCATCAAGGTCACGGTCGTCCTGATCGTGATCATCGCGGGCGCCTTCTTCATCGAGGGCAAGAACTACGAGCCGTTCATCCCCCCGGCGCAGGCCGTGGAGGCGGGCAGCGGCATCAAGTCCCCGCTCATCCAGCTGATGTTCGGCTGGGCGCCGACCAACTTCGGCGTGATGGGCATCTTCACCGCGGCCTCCGTGGTGTTCTTCGCCTTCATCGGCTTCGACGTGGTCGCGACCGCCGCCGAGGAGACGAAGAACCCGCAGCGGGACATGCCGCGCGGCATTCTCGGCTCGCTCGTCATCTGCACCACGCTCTACGTCCTGGTGTCGATCGTGGTCACGGGCATGCAGAATTACACCAAGCTGTCCGTGGACGCCCCGCTCGCCGACGCGTTCAAGGCCACCGGGCACCCCTGGTACGCGGGTGTCATCAGCTTCGGCGCCGCCGTCGGACTGACCACGGTCTGCATGATCCTGCTGCTCGGCCAGACCCGTGTGTTCTTCGCGATGAGCCGCGACGGACTGCTGCCGCGCTTCTTCTCCCGGGTGCACCCGAGGTTCCGCACCCCGCACCGGCCGACCATCCTGCTCGGTGTGATCATCGCGATCCTCGCGGGCTTCACCAGCCTCAGCGAGCTGGCCGAACTGGTCAACATCGGCACGCTCTTCGCCTTCATCGTGGTCGCCGTCGGCGTCGTCGTCCTCCGCCACACCCGCCCCGACCTGCCCCGCGCCTTCCGCACCCCGCTGGTGCCGTGGGTGCCGATCCTGTCGGTCCTCGCGACGCTGTGGCTGATGCTGAACCTGCCCGCGGAGACCTGGCTGCGGTTCGCGATCTGGATGGTGATCGGCATCGTCGTGTACTTCCTGTACGGGCGCTCCCACAGCCGCCTCGGCCGGCACGAGGAGACGTCGCTGGGCGAGGTCCAGGGCCCGCCCGGCGGCCCCGGCCGGTAGCCGACCCGCACCGCCCTCGGGCCCCGTACGTCCCCTCCGCCGGTGACTACGGGGCCCTTCGGCGTCCCCGGGCCCGGCCGAGGTCCGTACACAGGCCGCGAGGTAGTCCTCGTACGGCCGTCGTCGTCGGCGGCGGCGGCGACGCGGTGCGCGGTGCGCGCTGACCGGCGGTCAGGGGTGGGGGCGTACCGTGCGCGGCCCGGTGACCTCCGCGCCCAGTTCGCCGACCCGGCGGCGCAGTTCGCGGTCGGCCGTGACGACCAGACGGGCGCGGCCCCCGGCCTCGGCCACCAGCTCCACCATGCGGTCGTCGCCGCTGCCCGGCGCCTCGTCGACACGGACCCCGGGGACGGAAGCCACCCCGCGCGCCGCGCCCTCCACCACCAGGACGATCTCCAGGCGACCCGGGTGGCCGGGCAGGCCCCGCTCGGCGAAGTCCGCCAGCCGGTCCCTTAGCCGCTCGGCGGCGCCGCGGCGGTCGCGCCACCAGCCGTCCGGCACGGACCCCACCACGTTGGCGCCGTCCACGATGAGCAGAGTCGTCATGCCCTCACCCTGCCAGAACGCCCTCGGCCCAGCGGCGCGTGACGACGGACACGGCCTCGGCCACCCGGCCGGCCTTCCGGACGTCCGAGCGCGGCCCCGGGGCGAACTCCACATGGAGGAACGGAACCCCCTTCTCGGCGGCCCGGCGCCCCTGCACGTTGTCCCGCCCGGCGAGCGGGCAGGAGCGGGCCCAGGCCCGGCACACGTCGAAGTCCTTCGCACCGAGCGCGTCGGCGAGCCGGCGGCCCGCGGGGCGGCCGGCCGTTCCGGCACCCGCCGAGGCGATCACGTCGTAGCGCGGGGCGGACTCCTGGGCGAAGCCGTGCAGCTGGATGCCGGCGACACGGCGCCGGACGAGTTCGGAGCAGACCGCGTGGAAGACGGTGTCGCGGCGGTGCGCCACGTCCGCGGCATCCCCCTCGCCTGATTTGCGATGTGCTCCAGCAATGACCAACAGGCCGCCGGAGGAGCCTCTCAGAACGCGGACGCCCAGCAGTTCCGTGTGCTTGTCCGCGACCGGATGGGGCACCTGTACCGACCATCGGACGGGGTGGCCGAGGCCGATGAAGACGCGGCCCCAGCCGCGCGGCGCGGGCCCCTGGTCGACGCGGTCGTACACCTCTGCGAATTGTCGGCCGGTGACGCTGTCGACCACGGTGCGCACGGCGAAGTCGACCTCGGCGAGCCGCTGTTCGGCCTGTTCCCGGTGGTGGTCGAGGAGGAGTCCCACTCCGTCGGCGACCGTCTGCCGCTCTGCGCGGGAGGGTGGCCGGAAGGTGCCGTCGGGTGCGAACCGGTCGGTGTACGCCGCGACCGAGCGGGCCAGGTCGACGGACGGCGGACCGTCCCCGGGGCGGCCGGAGGCCGACTCCCCGCCGGTGTCGCGGGTGTCGCGCAGGACCACCGTTCCCCAACAGGCTAGAGCGGCGATGAGCAAGAGAAGTGTTGCGATCGTTATCGTTCTGGAGCGGTTTGCCCTCATGGTTGTATCAAGATATCTCGGTGACCAGACGTCGTAACCGCCGCACCTTGCCCACTCTCCTGGCCCCGCTCGCCCTCGTCGCCGCACTGTCGGGGTGCGGCCTCGTCGGTGGAGGTGGGGACTCCGACTCCACGTCGAAGGGTGGCGGACGCTCGTTCACCGTAGCCGCGGCCGGTGACATTCTGATCCATCCTCAGCTCATCGAGCAGGCGACGGCGGACGCCAAGGAGACCGGCCGGGGGGTCGACGGTCTGGACTTCGGCCCGCTCATGGCCGGGATCAGGCCGGTGATCAGCAAGGCGGACCTGGGGATCTGCCACATGGAGCCGGTGATGGGCAAGCCGAAGGGCCCCTTCGAGAGCTACCCCAACTTCCTCATACCGCCGCAGATAGCCGGGACCATCAAGGACATCGGCTACGACACCTGCTCGACCGCCTCCAACCACTCGATCGACCACGGCTACGCCGGTGTGAAGCGCACCCTCGACACCCTGGACTCCGCGGGCCTCAAGCACACGGGCTCCTTCCGTACCGAGAAGGACGCGCTCACCCCGCTGATCATGAACGTCAAGGGCGTGAAGGTCGCGCAGATCTCCTTCGCCTTCGGCTTCAACGCCCACGAGTTGCCCAAGGACAAGCCGTGGCTGGTCAACCAGAACGACCTGGGCCGGATCAGGACGGCCGAGAAGCGGGCCCGCTCGGCCGGCGCCGAGGTCGTGATCCTCAGCATCCACTGGGGCCGTGAGCACCACCCCAACCCGTCGACCCCGCAGCTCAAGTTCGCCCGGCAGCTGGCCCGGGAGACCGGCATCGACCTGGTCATCGGGCACCACGCGCATGTCGTGCAGCCGATGGAGAAGGTCGACGGCACCTGGATCGTGTACGGCCTCGGCAACCAGGTCGCGCGTCACGACGTGCCGACGGGGCTCACCGAGGAGGGCGTGATCGGCTGGTTCACCTTCACCGAGCGCGGCGGCAAGTGGGACGTCGAGGCCCGCTACGAGCCGACCCTCGTGGAGATTCCGCCGGACCCCGAGGCGACCGAGGACGGCACCCCGGCCGAGCCGGCGAAGGGTGACGTCAAGAACTACCGGCTGGTGGACGTCGCGGCGGAGCTCAAGCGCGACGACCTGAGCGACCAGGAGCGGTCCCGTCTCCGGCTGGCCTTCGAGCGGACCGAGGGCACCATGCTCAACCGCGGCGCGGCGAAGGACGGCCTCAAGCCCCTCACGGAGCTGCCGGGCTGAGGCCGACCGGCGCGACGATCCGTGCCCGGCCCGCCTCGGGCCGGGCACTGCCCTTGTCGCGGGCAGCGAGCCGACGTTCGGGTCCGCCCGTGCCGGAGCCGATGGTCGGGCGGGTGCGGGTCCTCAGCCCGCGCCGCCGGAGCGGTGACGGACTCCATCCGAACCGGAATCGATCGGTCCTGCCCGAATGTGCCCATCCGAAACATGATGTTGCCCAGATCACTTTTATTCCGTGCAACTTCCTGACGCCTTCGCCGGTCTGACACGCGCAGAGACTCAATTTTCCCTTCTGTGCCCCTGTGCCACGCCCGTACCCGCACCCGCAAGCAGGCCGCTTCCCCGCACGCCTGCCCGTACAACCGCTTGAGAGGACCTGTCCGTTGGCGCCATCGCCCCCGGCGCGGCAGCACCGTGCTCGCCGCAGAGCTGATATGTCGCTGCTTGGCGGCATACGGCCGCCCATAGCGGTCCTGTCGGCGCTCCTCCTCTCGCTCGCGGCCGTCACGGCGCTCGT
This sequence comes from Streptomyces sp. NPDC060027, assembly GCF_042737005.1. Lineage (NCBI taxonomy): Bacteria > Bacillati > Actinomycetota > Actinomycetes > Kitasatosporales > Streptomycetaceae > Streptomyces > Streptomyces sp. NPDC060027. Next base: position 86,474 of record NZ_JBHWVI010000008.1, on the reverse strand, counting down.
GCTCGGTCCGGCCGGTGACACCAGCCTGCCCAAGGCCGTCCAGACGTCCCAGCAGCACTTCGCGGAGGACGGCGCGATCGCCCTGCGTGCCTCCATCGACGAGTCGGTGACCGACCTCGACCGCTCCGCCGCCCTGTTCAGCGCGGGCGCGCCGGTCTCCGGCGACACCGTGCTCGACAAACTGGGCAACACGTACCAGAAGTGGATGGGTACGGCGGTCATCGAGATCCGGTCGGGCAAGCTCGTCGCGACCCGCGGCGAGACTGTCCCGCTGACCTCCCTCGACCGGTCCACCCTCGGCGACGAGGGCGGGCTCGCGCCCCGCATGGTGCGCCTGGAGAACGGCGAGGTCCGGCTGCTGTCCTTCGCGCTGCTGTCCTGGCCGGGCAAGCCGCAGCTGCTTCTCGTCGCCTCCAACAGCCTCAAGTTCCCCGGCATCAGCCTCGGCCAGTTCCGCTCCATCGCGGTCGTGGACCGCTCCGGGGCGATCCTCAGCAGCGACGGCATCCCCGAGCCCGAGCAGGTCCTCACCGACCTCCAGCGCGAAGAGGTCGCCGCGTCCAACAAGCAGCTCAAGTCCTTCGCGAAGAAGGCCGCGAGCAAGGCCGGGGAGCACCCGCTCAGCACCAAGGAGCCCGGCTCCGGCGGCTACCTGGGCGTGAGCGGCAGCCTGCTCGGCGGCACCTTCCTCAGCGACCGGTCCGTCGCCGGCTACGCCACGCTCTCCGCGCCGCAGCCCGGCGAGACCACCACCGCGACCGCCCTCGGCCTCACCGTGGTCGCCATGGTGAAGGTCGCCGAGGACCCCACCCGTTCCACCTCTCCCGTTTTCGGGCTGCTCGCCGGCGGCGCCCTCCTGATCATCGGCGGCATCGCCGTCGCCGTCCTGCTCGGTACGGTGCAGCGGCCGCTCATCCGGCTCTTCCTGGAGTCGCGCCGCCTCACCCGCGGCGACCTGGCACGCCCGGTGAGCGTCCCCGGCTACGGCGAGGCCCGCCGGATCGGCACGGCCCTGGAAGCACTGCGCGGCCAGCTGCTCGGCGAAGGAGCGGAGCGGAGCGAGGCCGCGCCCCGCCCGCGCGGCGCGCGCCGCATCGGAACCCGCGGCCTGCTCGCCGTCTGCGCGGTCCTGCTGCTCGCCTGGTCGGCCCCGCTGCTGCTCATCCTGAACCGGGCCGACGGCACCGTCGTCGTACCGCAGCAGCTCGTGAACGACCAGCGCGAGCGCACCGACACGCTCACCGACCGGGTGCGCCGCGCGCTCAACGAGGGCGAGGCCGACCTCCAGTCCGTGGCCACGCTGATCGGCGACCGCACCACCCCGGACGACATGACCAAGGTGCTGGACCGCACGCTCAACCAGCACCTGCGCTACCAGTCGCTCTACGTCGTCGACGCCTCCGGCGACGTGGTCGCCCAGGTCGGCGACAAGCCCCGCGAGGCACGGCCCAAGCCCGCCACCGCCGACCCCATCCAGCTGCTCGGCCAGGGAGGCAAGAAGCCGCTCGTGGTCGGCACCGCCGAGATCCCCGGCCGCGACGGGTCCGCGCTGGTCGGTGAGTTCCGGATCGACTTCCTCAACTCGGTGCTCAAGAGGCCGGGCCTCGGCGTCGTACGCCTCGTCGACGACCAGGGCAAGGTCATCGCCGGCAACACCGGCTACCTCGCCTTCCAGTCGCTGCCCGACCAGCGCCTGAAGGACCTGGTCTTCGCGGCCGGGCAGAAGGTCGGCAAGTCCGCACACGCCGCCGGTGTCCTCTACCGCGAGCACGGCGTGCAGATCGCCGCCGCGGCTCCCTTCGTGGGAGGCGGCCCGGCCAAGCAGCTCGGCTGGACCGTCGTCAGCTGGCAGCCCGCGGACCGGCTCGCCATCCCCGAGTACGACGTGCAGCACCGCACGGTGCTCGCCGGACTGCTGGGCGCCGCCGCCGCGGCCGCCTGCCTCGGCTGGATGCACATCGTGGTGGCCCGGCCGCTGCGCGCCCTGGCCGGCCAGGCCGAGGCGCTGGCCGGCGGCGACCGCAAGACCGTCCTGTTCCCGCGCAACCACGACGAGGTCGGCGCGGTCACCCGCTCCCTGGAACTCGTCCGCCAGCAGCTCCAGGAACAGCGCAGACAGCAGCCGTCCCCGCGCCGGAGCGCACCCGGCACCGCGCCCCAGCAGCACGTAAGGAACTGATCAGCCGTGCTCTTCCTCTTCACCGTCCTGGTGGTGTGCTGCGCGATCCTGCTGGTGGCGGGCATCGTCGAACAGCGGCGGCACTTCACCAACCTGGACAACATTCCCACCCGGGTGCTGGTCAACGGCATCCGCGGCAAGTCGTCCATCACCCGGCTCTGCGCGGGCGCGCTGCGCGGCGGCGGGCTGACCACGGTCGCCAAGACCACCGGTACGGCGGCCCGGTTCATCCACCCCGACGCCACCGAGGAGCCGGTCTACCGCAAGTTCGGCATCGCCAACGTCGTCGAGCAGATCGGCATCGTCCGGCGCGCGGCGGCGTACAACCCGGACGCCCTGGTCATCGAGTGCATGGCCGTCATGCCGGCCCTCCAGGAGATCAACCAGTCCAAGCTGATCCGCTCCACGATCGGCGTCCTGTGCAACGTCCGTGAGGACCACCTCGCCGAGATGGGCCCCACCCTCGACGACGTGGCCCGCTCGCTCTCCCGGTCCATGCCGGAGGGTGGCATCTGTGTCACCGCCGAGCAGGAGCGCTTCGCGATCCTCCAGGAGGAGGCCGACTCCCGCGACTGCAAACTGATCTACGCCGACCCGGAAACGGTCTCGGACGAGGAGCTGCGCGGCTTCAGCTGGTTCACCTTCAAGGAGAACGTGGCGATCGCGCTCACCGTCGCCGAACTCCTCGGTGTGGAGCGGGAGACGGCCCTCCAGGGCATGTACGACGCGCCGCCGGACCCGGGTGTCCTCTCCGTCGAGCGGTATGTCACCGAGGACGGGAAGAAGCTCCGCTTCGCCAACGTGTTCGCGGCCAACGACCCCGAGTCGACGCTGATGAACATCAACCAGCTGCTCGATCTCGGCGCCGTCCACCGCCCGCTCAACGTGGTCATCAACTGCCGCCCCGACCGCGTCGAGCGCAACGGTCAGATGGGCGAGATCATCCCCGAGCTGGACCCCGAGAAGGTCTTCGTGATCGGCCACCCGGCCAAGAGCGCCATCGACGCGATGCCCGCGGAGTACCGCTCCCGCGCGGTCGACCTCGGCGGCGACCGCCGCGACCCCGAGGAGTTCATGCGGCAGCTGCTCGGCGAGCTCGGCGCGGACAGCTCGCTGGTGGCCATCGGCAACATCCACGGCCAGGGCGAGCACCTGCTGGAGCACCTCGCCGAACTCCCCGCGGACGACAGCGCGGACGACGGTGCGGACGAGGGCGCGGACGAGAACGCCGCCGGTGACGACGAGCGCGCCGGCCGTCCCGGCGGCACGGCCGACGAGCCGCGTGTGCCGACGCCGGTGCGCGAGCACGTCGAGACCGTGCAGCTGTACGCGCCGCGGATCGACCCCTACCAGCGGTACCCGGAGGCGTACGAGACGCGGTACGCGCCCCAGACCCATGTCCCCGCACAGCGCACCGCGGACCACCCGTACCCCCAGCAGGGTCACCCGCAGGCGACGCCCGAACAGCAGGGCCGTCCGCGCCGGGGCCGCCCCCAGCAGGGCCGGCCGCAGCCTCAGCAGGGCCACCCGCAGGCCGGGCACGTCCAGCAGGGCCACCCGCAGGCGACGCTCGACCAGCAGGGTCAGCCTCAGCAGGGTCAGCCTCAGCAGGGCCGGCCTCAGCAGGGCCGGCCTCAGCAGGGTCAGCCTCAGCAGGGCCGGCCGCAGGCGGCGCTCCCGCAGACGGACCCGCTGGGTGCGTCCGCGCCGGAGGGCCGGTCGCGGCGGGCGCGTCCCGAATACCCGCAGCAGACACAGCAGCACCAACTGGAGCAGTCACACCAGCCGCACCAGCCGCACCGGTCGGAGCACCCGCACCAGCAGCCGGAGCACCCGCGCCGGAGCCACCAGCCGGAGCAGGTGTACCGGCCCGAGCAGGCCCGTGAGCCCTGGCCGGACGGGTCGCAGGGACCCGCCGACACACGGCCCCAGCCGCCCGGGTCCGGTGAACAGCCCGGGTCCCGCGGCCTGTTCGAACCCCGCGTACCTCCCACACACCCCGACGACGACCCCCAGCAGTGGCGCAGCCCAGGAGAGCCCCGTTGATCCCCTCCGTCCTCACCCCCGAGATCGCCGCGATCGGCATCGGCCTGGGCCTGATGTTCTCGCTGATCTGCTACCTCACCACCAACCTCTCGCCCGGCGGCATGATCACCCCTGGCTGGCTGGCGCTCACCCTCATCGAGGACCTGCAGCGCGCGGCGCTCGTCCTCGGCGTGACCGTTCTGACGTACGTCACCACCCTGCTGCTCCAGCGCTTCGTGATCCTCTACGGCAAGCGCCTGTTCGCGGCCGTCGTGCTGACCGGTGTACTGATCCAGGCGTCCGTGATCATCGTGCTCCAGATGGAGTTCCCGCTGCTGTACGCCAACCAGACCCTGGGCTTCATCGTTCCCGGTCTCGTCGGCTACCAGCTGGTGCGCCAGCCCAAGGGGGCCACGCTGCTGTCGACCGGTTCGGTCACGCTCGCCACCTATGTCGTGCTGACCGCCGGAATCCTTCTCGGCGCCATGCCGTCCGCCTGAGCCCGCCTCTTTCTTCGGAACCTCTGGAGCCGTCACCATGCCGAAGCGCAAAGGCCGTCCCGTCCTCCACGCGGCCACGGTTCTCGCGCTGCTCGCGGGCAGCGCCTACTTCACCTTCGAACTCCGCAAGGACGAGGAGGCGAAGGTCCCGGCCGTGCAGGCCGTCACCGACAAGCCGGCCCTGGAGAACTCGGGCAAGGCCACCGGCAAGCAGACCTGGGAGCGACTGAACAACCCGACCCGCTCCGTGCTGCGCGGCGAGAACGGCGACATCCTCGCCACCTTCACGGACGGCGCCCGCACCGCGACCCTCCGGGGCCCCTCCCGCACCCTCACCGAGCCGGCCAACACCCAGTCCCGTGTGGTGACACAGGACTGGGTGCGCCTGATGCCGGAGGCCTGGCGCAAGGGTGCCGAGAAGGAGAAGTGGTTCAAGGACTGGTTCAAGGAGTTCTACGGCAGCGAGGCCGACGACATCTTCGCGATCGCCTTCCAGTACGTCCAGGGCGCGCCGGTGAAGAAGGACGACGAGGGCGTCCCGTACGCGGGCGACGCGATCTTCGGCCCCTTCAAGGAGGACGGCGTCGACCGCCTCGAACAGAACGACTTCTACGACTACCTGGGCATCAACTACACCTTCCGCGACGGCACCTCGATGGTGGCGCGCAAGGAGCGCTACCGCGCCCTGGACTGCTCCGGGTTCATGCGCATGATCTGGGGCTACCGGGCCCGCTATCCGCTGATGGCGACGAATCTCTCCGGCGACGGACTGCCGCGCAGCGCCGACGGCATGGCCCGATCGAAGATCGGCGTCGACATCCTGAAGCTCTCCGGGCCGTCCCCCTGGTACACGCGCCCCAAGAACATCGACGTGGTCCAGCCCGGTGACCTCCTCTTCTTCAAGATGGACCACCGCACCGGCAACCACCTGGACCATGTCGCCCTGTACCTGGGTGTGGACACCGACGGCCACCGTGTCTTCGTCTCCAGCCGCAAGGAGGTCAACGGACCGACCATGGGCGACAAGGGCGGTGCCTCCCGGATCGACGGCAACGGTTTCTACGCCGGGCTGCTGCGCAGCGCCAAGCGCCTGTGAGCGGCTGACCGGTGCGGGGGCGGGCCTCGGCGAGCGGCCCGTCCCCGATTAAGGTGAACCGGTGAACGTCGACTGGCTCATACGTGGCCGTGACGGCAGGCTCAGTGCGTACCTGCTGTCGGAGGCCACCGTCCGCTGCCGGGCGGAGCGCGGACCCGGTGGCCCCTGGGACCCTCCGCGCACCGTGGGCGGCGCCCAACGCCTGCACCCCGTCATGGCCTTGGGCCAGGGACCCGACCTCTACACCCATCTTGTCTCCTGGCGTCCGACCGTCCGCGACGAGTCGGGCCTCGTCCACTCGACCCACTTCCGGCCGGACCTCTCCGCCCTCGACTGGAACCCGATCGGTCACCCCGACCGCACCGGGGGTCGGACCGGCAACCCCGCCGTCGCGGTCGACGCGGAGGGGCGCGCCCATGTCTTCGTGCGCAACAAGAGCGGCGGAGTCAGCATGGTCGGCCAGAAGCTGAAGGGCGGCTGGGGGCCCTGGCGCGACCTCAAGGGGTATGACGTCCAAGGGGACTTGGCGGCCGTGACGGGGATGTCCGGCCGAGTCGAGTTGTACGCGGCCGTCCCGGGCGGCGTTCTGCACTGGCGCCAGGAGGAGCCGGGCTCGGTACCCGCCCTGGACGAGGCGCTGGAGGCACCGGTCCGCCCGGACACCCTGCGCGCGCTCGCGACCTCGATCGGCTCCACGACGCTCTTCTTCACCGACGAGTCGGGCGATGTGTGCGCCTGGCGTCCCGGCACCAAGCCCGTGGCCCTCCTGGCCTCGGCCGGCCCGGGTCCCGTCTGCGTCGTCCGCTGCGAACTGGACGGCCATGACTGCACGTTGCTCGCCCAGCGCTCGGCGAGCGGACGGGTGGCCTTCGCCGCCTACCCGACCGAGGACGAGTCGGCGGGCGCGTGGTGGACGGAGTCGGGGCCGGAACTCCCCGCCGACGCCCTGGTGTCGCTGACGGAGGACGAGGAGGGCCGGGTGGTCGCCGCGACGCTCTCCCCGGGCACCGGCGAACTCCGGGTCACCCGCCGCAAGGACGAGCCGGGGATCGCGCTGGAGGCATGGCGGGCGGTGTGACGCCGAAGGCCCCGGCCAGGTCACCCTGCCCGGGGCACGGCACGCTCGGCACTCCCACGGCGTCCACCCGTCCCGACACCGACGAAAGAGGGCCCCCGCCGAAGCGGAGGCCCTCTTCACGTATGCCGTACGGCCGTTACGCGGGAACCGAAGCCACGCCGGGCTCCAGGAACCGCTTCCCGGTCACTCGCTCGGAGACACCCTCACGGTCCAGGTACGGCGTGATGCCGCCCAGGTGGAAGGGCCAGCCGGCACCGGTGATCAGGCAGAGGTCGATGTCCTGCGCCTCGGCGACGACACCCTCGTCGAGCATGAGCCCGATCTCCTGGGCGACCGCGTCGAGGACCCGGGCGCGCACCTGCTCCTCCGACAGGACGACATCGCCCTGCTTGAGGAGCGCGGCGACCTCGGGGTCCAGCTCCGGCTTGCCGGAGTCGTAGACGTAGAAGCCGCGCTTGCCCGCCTTGACGACGGCCGCGAGGTTCGGGGAGACCGTGAAGCGGTCCGGGAAGGCCCGGTTGAGGGTCTCCGAGACGTGCAGACCGATCGCGGGACCGACCAGTTCGAGGAGGACCAGCGGGGACATCGGCAGTCCGAGCGGCTCGATGGCCTTCTCGGCGACCTCGACCGACGTGCCCTCGTCGATGACGTTCTGGATCTCGCCCATGAAGCGGGTCAGGATGCGGTTCACGACGAACGCCGGGGCGTCCTTGGTGAGGACCGCGGTCTTCTTCAGCTTCTTGGCGACGGCGAACGCCGTGGCCAGCGAGGCGTCGTCCGTCTGCTCGCCGCGCACGATCTCCAGGAGCGGGAGGATCGCGACCGGGTTGAAGAAGTGGAAGCCCACGACCCGCTCGGGGTTCTTCAGCTTCGACGCCATCTCGGTGACCGACAGCGAGGAGGTGTTGGTGGCGAAGATCGCGTGCGCCGGGGCGACCGCCTCGACCTCAGCGAACACCTGCTGCTTGACGCCGATCTCCTCGAAGACGGCCTCGATGACGAAGTCGGCGTCGGAGAAGCCCTCCGCCTTGTCCAGCACACCGGAGACCAGGGCCTTCAGGCGGTTGGCCTTGTCCTGGTTGACGCGGCCCTTGAGCAGCAGCTTGTCGATCTCGGCGTGGACGTAGCCCACACCCTTGTCGACGCGCTCCTGGTCGATGTCGGTCAGCACGACCGGCACCTCGAGGCGGCGCAGGAAGAGCAGGGCGAGCTGCGAGGCCATCAGGCCCGCGCCGACGACGCCCACCTTGGTGACCGGACGCGCCAGCGACTTGTCCGGCGCACCCGCCGGACGCTTGCCGCGCTTCTGCACCAGGTTGAAGGCGTAGATGCCGGAGCGCAGTTCGCCACCCATGATCAGGTCGGCGAGCGCCACGTCCTCGGCGTCGTACCCCTTCTGGAGGTCGCCGTCCTTGGCCGCGGCGATGATGTCCAGCGCGCGGTAGGCGGCCGGGGCGGCCCCGTGCACCTTGCTGTCGGCGACGAACCGGCCGCGCGCGACGGCCTGGTCCCAGGCCTCGCCGCGGTCGATCTCCGGGCGCTCGACGGCGATCTCGCCCTTGAGGACGGCGGCCGTCCAGAGCAGCGACTGCTCCAGGAAGTCCGCGCCCTCGAACAGCGCGTCGGCGATGCCGAGGTCGTAGACCTGGCCGCCCTTGAGCTGCTTGTTCTGGTTGAGCGAGTTCTCGATGATCACCGAGACGGCCTTGTCCGCGCCGATCAGGTTCGGCAGGATCGTGCAGCCGCCCCAGCCGGGGACCAGACCGAGGAAGACCTCGGGCAGCGAGAACGCCGGCAGGGCCGCGGAGACGGTCCGGTACGAGCAGTGCAGACCGACCTCGACGCCACCGCCCATCGCCGCGCCGTTGTAGTAGGCGAAGGTCGGGACCGCGAGGCCCGACAGGCGCTTGAAGACCTCGTGGCCGCCCTTGCCGATGGCGAGCGCGTCCTCGTGCCGCTTGAGCAGCTCGACACCCTTGAGGTCGGCGCCGACCGCGAAGATGAACGGCTTGCCGGTGACGCCGATACCGACGATCTCGCCGGCCGCGGCCTCCTTCTCGACCTGGTCGATGGCGGTGTTCAGGTTTGCCAGCGACGCGGGGCCGAAGGTGGTCGGCTTGGTGTGGTCGAAGCCGTTGTCCAGGGTGATGAGCGCGAAGCGCCCGGCACCGAACGGCAGGTCGAGGTGGCGTACGTTCGCGGACGTCACAACCTCGTCGGGGAACAGCTCGGCTGCGCCCTTCAGGAGTTCAGCGGTGGTCACTTGTCGCCTCCGGCGTCCTTGTGGTGCGGGTTCTCCCAGATCACCGTGGCGCCCATGCCGAAGCCGACGCACATGGTGGTGAGGCCGTAACGGACCTCCGGCTGCTCCTCGAACTGGCGGGCCAGCTGCGTCATCAGACGGACGCCGGAGGAGGCGAGCGGGTGGCCGTACGCGATGGCGCCGCCGTACTGGTTGACGCGCGCGTCGTCGTCGGCGATGCCGTAGTGCTCCAGGAAGGCGAGCACCTGGACGGCGAAGGCCTCGTTGATCTCGAAGAGGTTGATGTCCTCGATCGAGAGGCCGGCCTTGGCGAGAGCCTTCTCGGTGGCCGGGATCGGGCCGTAGCCCATGACCTCCGGCTCGACGCCCGCGAAGGCGTACGAGACCAGGCGCATCTTGACGGGCAGGTTGTTCTCGCGGGCGAAGTCCTCGGAGGCGAGGATCGACGCGGTCGCACCGTCGTTCAGACCGGCGGCGTTACCGGCGGTGACCCGGCCGTGGACGCGGAACGGGGTCTTCAGGCCGGACAGGTTCTCCAGCGTGGTGCCCGGACGCATCGGCTCGTCGGCGGTGACCAGGCCCCAGCCCGTCTCACCGACCTCCGCGTTGGTGTTGCGCACCGAGATCGGCACCAGGTCCTGCTGGATCTTGCCGTTGGCGTACGCCTTGGCGGCCTTCTCCTGCGAGCGCACGGCGTACTCGTCGGCGCGCTGCTTGGTGATCGTGGGGTAGCGGTCGTGCAGGTTCTCGGCGGTCATCCCCATGAACAGGGCGGACTCGTCGACCAGCTTCTCGCTGACGAACCGCGGGTTCGGGTCCACGCCCTCGCCCATGGGGTGGCGCCCCATGTGCTCGACACCGCCGGCGATGACGGCGTCGTACGCGCCGAAGGCGATGGAGCCCGCGGTGGCGGTGACGGCGGTCAGCGCGCCCGCGCACATGCGGTCGATGGAGTAGCCGGGGACCGACTGGGGGAGTCCGGCGAGGATGCCGGCCGTGCGGCCCAGGGTCAGACCCTGGTCACCGATCTGCGTGGTCGCCGCGATGGCGACCTCGTCGATCTTCTTGGGGTCAAGACCGGGGTTGCGGCGCAGCAGCTCCCGGATGGCCTTCACGACGAGGTCGTCGGCACGGGTCTCGTGGTAGATGCCCTTCGGGCCCGCCTTGCCGAACGGGGTGCGGACGCCGTCTACGAAGACGACGTCCCTGACGGTACGAGGCACGATGGCTCTCCTCCAGATGCGGGATGGCACTGCTGCGCGGACACACGCCTGAGCGCGCGCTCAGCACCCATGCTACTTACGAGTAACCAACCTGCCCAGTCCCGAGGCCGGGAGCGGCGAAGGTCACATCCGGAAGGGCTGCGTGTTCCCGGCCAAGCCCATCATGTGCGGGCGCCCGGCATCGGCGCGCCGCTCCGGACCGGCCTTGCGGGCGGGGGTGGTGGACGGTCCGCGGTACGGCGGCCCCACCTGCCGCGACGGCGTTCCGGAGGGCGGGGAGGCCGGGGAACCGGGTGGCGCGGTCGGGCGGCCCAGGATCTTGGCGTGATCTCGACGTCCGGTCGACGTCCCGATTCCGCTTCCAGGACCCGTTCGGAGCACACGCGGCGCGCGGAGCGGGCGGAAAGAGCGGAGTGCGCGAGCGTACGGGCGGCGCGGGAGGCGCCCCGGACCGACGGTCCGCGAGCTCCGGCCCGCCCCTCGCGTCGTACCGTCTCGGCCTCTAGGCGGCCTTCAGGGACAGCGCGGTCACCAGCACCGGCGTGACCAGCTCGACCTGCCAGGGCCGGGCCCCGTAGCCGGTGAGCGCGGCGCCCACGGACTCGGTGTCCGGCACCGCGGGCGGCTCCCAGCACACGCGCCGCACGGTGTCCGGGGTGATCAGGTTCTCCTGCGGCATGTTCAGCCGCTCGGCCAGCGCGGAGACGGCGGCCCGCGCGGCGGAGAGCCGGGCCGCGGCGGCCGGGTCCTTGTCGGCCCAGGCCCGCGGCGGGGGAGGTCCGGTCACCGGCTGCCCCGGCTGCGGCAGCTCGACGTCCGGCAACTCCTTCGCCCGTTCGACCGCGGCCTGCCACTGCTCCAGCTGGCGGCGGCCCATGCGGTGCCCGAAGCCGTTCAGGGCGGCCAGGGCGTGCAGGTTGGCGGGCACGGCCAGGGCCGCCTCGACGATCGCCGCGTCCCCGAGCACCTTGCCCGGCGAGATGTCCCGGCGCTGAGCGACCCGGTCCCGGGTCTCCCACAGCTCCCGGACGACGGCCATCTGACGGCGGCGGCGCACCTTGTGCATCCCGGACGTACGGCGCCAGGGGTCCTTGCGCGGCGGCGCGGGCTCGGCCTGCGCGATCGCGTCGAACTCCTGCCGGGCCCATTCCAGCTTGCCCTGCCGGTCGAGTTCCTTCTCCAGGGCGTCGCGCAGGTCGACGAGGAGTTCCACGTCGAGCGCGGCGTAGCGCAGCCAGGGCTCGGGCAGCGGGCGGGTCGACCAGTCGACGGCGGAGTGCCCCTTCTCCAGGACGAAGCCGAGGACGCTCTCGACCATCGCGCCCAGGCCCACCCGGGGGAACCCGGCCAGGCGTCCGGCCAGCTCGGTGTCGAAGAGGCCGGTGGGGATCATGCCTATCTCGCGGAGACAGGGCAGGTCCTGGGTGGCGGCGTGCAGCACCCACTCGGCCCCGGAGATCGCCTCGCCCAGACCCGACAGGTCGGGACAGGCGACGGGGTCGATCAGCGCGCTGCCGGCGCCTTCGCGGCGCAGCTGCACGAGATAGGCGCGCTGGCCGTATCGGTACCCGGACGCGCGTTCGGCGTCGACGGCCACCGGGCCGGATCCGGCGGCGAAGGCGGCGATCATCTCGGCGAGCGAGGCGTCGTCGGCGATCACGGGCGGAATGCCTTCTCGGGGCTCAAGCAAAGGGATCGGCGCCGGTTCGACGTCGTCCGGAGGGCCGCCTCCGGTGGTTCGCAGTGAGCTGTCTGCTGCGGTCTCTTGGGCGTCGGTCACCTGTCAAGGGTATCTGTGTATGGACAACGCCCGCCGACGGAACGTTCCGTCGACGGGCGTCTGAGGGTCGCAAACCAGTCAGGCAGGTGAAAGATCCGGTTCACGCGCGAGGAGGATGCCGGGGCCGGGGGGAGGGGGCGGTGTCGGGAAGGGGTCAGTGGATGATTCCGGTCCGCAGGGCCACCGCGACCATCCCGGCGCGGTCGCCCGTGCCGAGCTTGCGGGCGATGCGGGCGAGGTGGCTCTTCACGGTCAGTGCGGACAGGCCCATGGAGACGCCGATGGCCTTGTTCGACTGGCCTTCCGCGACCAGTCGCAGGACCTCGACCTCACGTCCGGACAGTTCGCGGTAGCCGCCCGGGTGGCTCGGGGCACCCGGGGGGCGGCGGTGCATACGGGCGGCGGCCGAACCGATGGGCGCGGCGCCGGGCCGGGTGGGGAGCCCGACGTTCGTACGGGTGCCGGTGACGACGTAGCCCTTGACGCCGCCCGCGAGGGCGTTGCGCACGGCGCCGATGTCGTCGGCTGCGGAGAGGGCGAGGCCGTTGGGCCAACCGGCGGCTCGGGTTTCGGAAAGGAGGGTGAGGCCGGAACCATCCGGCAGGTGGACATCGGCGACACAGATGTCGCGCGGGTTGCCGATTCGGGGACGGGCCTCCGCGACGGACGACGCCTCGATGACGTCGCGCACTCCGAGCGCCCACAGATGGCGGGTGACGGTGGAGCGGACCCGGGGGTCGGCCACGACCACCATGGCGGTCGGCTTGTTCGGGCGGTAGGCGACCAGGCTTGCGGGCTGCTCGAGGAGAACGGACACCAGGCCTCCTGGGGTGCGGGGACGGGGACCGGCTCTGGGGGGGCGAGCCAGGACGAACCGTGCTTTCAAGGTCACAGACGTCTTCGGCATCAAACCCATCGACCTTTAGAGAATGATCACGATGTGGTGAGTAACAATCCGTGCAATTCGGACACGCGATCGATCATCCGAAGATCGAACCGAGTCGTTCCACGTCGATACGCGGCCGAAAGTGGTCGTATCGACAAAGGGCCCGGTAAGAAAACGGAAAGGGCGCGCGCGTCGGCGCGCGCCCCCTCGGTGGTCAGCGGGACTGTGGTCCCCGGCGCTGCGGAAGGGTGACCACCGAGGCGTCACCCGGAGGCACCGGCGGCAGCCCGGCGATCTGGCACAGCAGGTCGCACCAGCCCGCGAGGTGCGCGGCCGTGTCCGGAACGCCGCCGAGGCCCTCCCGGGGTGTCCACGACGCGCGGATCTCGATCTGCGAGGCGGCCGGGCGCTCCGCGAGCCCGCCGAAATAGTGCGAGCTCGCGCGCGTGACGGTGCCGCTCGCCTCGCCGTACGACAGACCGCGGGCCTGGAGCGCGCCGGTCAGCCACGACCAGCAGACCTCGGGGAGCAGCGGGTCGGCGGCCATCTCCGGCTCCAGCTCCGCGCGGACGAGGGTCACCAGACGGAAGGAGCCCTGCCAGGCGTCGTGCCCCGCCGGGTCGTGCAGCAGGACGAGGCGGCCGTCGGCCAGATCCTCGTCGTCGGCGACGACCGCGGCCTCCAGCGCGTACGAGTACGGAGCCAGGCGTTGCGGTGGTCGCGTCGGGTCGATCTCGATGTCCGGCCGCAGCCGCGCGGCCCTCAGGCCGTCGACGGCCGCCCGGAAGGGCAACGGGGCCGTGTCCGCCGCATTCCTGTCCTCCTCCTTCGCGTCGTCCATTCCGCCAGCGCCGTCCGACAGTCGTCCCTGAGCCGCAGCCATGCGGGGAAGATTAAGGGGAACGGAGCCCGCGCGCAGGGAGAGACACCCGTGCGTGGGACCCCTGTCCGGATCACGCCATGTGAACGCGGTCGTCCGGGCGGGTGCTCCGGGTGCCGGAGCGGGGGGCGGCCGGCGGCCCGGAGCCCGGGACGGTGACGCCCGTGAGCCGTGGGAGACTTTCCGTCGTGAGCGCCAACCACAGCCCCGCCGGGCAGCAGCCGACAGCCACGTACGAGTCCGCCTTCCTCAAGGCGTGCAGGCGCGAGCCCGTGCCGCACACGCCCGTGTGGTTCATGCGGCAGGCCGGTCGCTCACTGCCCGAGTACCTCAAGGTGCGCGAGGGCATCCCCATGCTGGAGTCCTGCATGCGGCCCGACCTGGTCGCCGAGATCACCCTCCAGCCGGTCCGCCGGCACGGCGTGGACGCGGCGATCTACTTCAGCGACATCGTCGTCCCGCTGAAGGCCATCGGCGTCGACCTCGACATCAAGCCGGGCGTCGGCCCCGTCGTCCAGAACCCGATCCGCACCCGCGCCGACCTGGCCCAGCTGCGCGATCTGACCCCCGAGGACGTCTGGTACGTCACGGAGGCGATCCAGCTCCTGACGGCCGAGCTCGGCGAGACCCCCCTCATCGGTTTCGCGGGCGCGCCTTTCACCCTCGCGAGTTACCTCGTGGAGGGCGGTCCGTCCAAGAACCACGAGCACACCAAGGCGCTCATGTACGGCGACCCGCAGCTGTGGGCCGACCTGCTCGACCGTCTCGCCGAGATCACCTCCGCCTTCCTCAAGGTGCAGATCGAGGCGGGCGCGAGCGCCGTCCAGCTCTTCGACTCCTGGGTCGGCGCCCTGGCCCCCGCCGACTACCGCCGCTCGGTGATGCCGGCGTCCACCAAGGTCTTCGACGCCGTCGCCTCGTACGGCGTCCCGCGCATCCACTTCGGCGTCGGCACCGGTGAGCTGCTCGGCCTCATGGGCGAGGCGGGCGCGGACGTGGTCGGCGTCGACTGGCGCGTCCCGCTCGACGAGGCCGCCCGCCGCGTCGGTCCCGGCAAGGCGCTCCAGGGCAACCTCGACCCCGCGGTCCTGTTCGCCCCCACCGAGGCCCTCGAGGCCAAGACCCGCGAGGTGCTCGACGCCGCCGCCGGTCTGGAGGGCCATGTCTTCAACCTCGGCCACGGCGTCCTGCCCAGCATGGACCCGGACGCGCTGACCCACCTCGTGGAGTACGTGCACACGCGGACGGCCCGCTAGAGCCCGTCCCCGGACCGTTCCGCGGAGCGGGGCGGCCGGTTCACCAGCCGTGCCGTGCCCGTCTGCCCCACAGCAGGCGGCGCGGCTCGGGCGGGGGCGGGGTGCCGGGGCGCAGCGGCCAGGCCAGGAGCATGCCGGCGAGAAACCCGACGACATGCGCCGCGTAGGCCACGGTGCCCGCGGCGGGCACCGCGGCGCCGGACGAGTACGCCGCCTGGAGCACGAACCAGAAGCCCAGCACGAGCCACGCGGGCAGCCGGAGCGGCAGGAACACCAGGAACGGGACGAGCACCCAGACCCTGGCCTTCGGATACAGCACCAGATAGGCGCCGAGGACCCCGGCGATCGCCCCCGAGGCGCCGATCAGCGGGTCCCCCGAGTCGGCGTTCACCAGCGCGAAGCCGTACGCCGCCGCGAAACCGCACGCGACGTAGAACAGCGTGAACCGCACATGTCCGAGCCGGTCCTCGATGTTGTTGCCGAAGATCAGCAGGAAGAGCATGTTGCCCAGCAGGTGCAGCCAGCTCCCGTGCAGGAACAGCGCCGTGACCACCGACAGCGGCGGCGACTTGTCGTAGTCCGGCGGGCCCACCACACAGCCCACCCCGTGCGGACCGGCACCGACGTCACCGGTCGGCACCAGACGCGGCATGTGATGGTGGATCAGTTCCTGTGGCACGGCGGCGTAGTGGTCCAGGAACGCGTGCAGATGACACAGCTGCGAGAGCGCGCTGTCCCCCGCCACCGATCCGGCGAGACCGGGGGTGTAGAGGAACACGAGGACATTGGCGGCGATCAGCGCGTACGTCACATAGGGCGTGCGCCGCACCGGGTTCACGTCATGGACGGGTATGACCACGAGGAAGTACTGCCCCCGATGTGCCGGGCGAATCCGCGCTCCACCGGGCCCGGAGCGGTGCCCGGCCGGCCCGGCGGCCGGTGCGGTCTCCCACTGAACACATGTGCCCCCGCAGCCGTATGTCTCCTCAACCGCCCGCGCCGCGACGAAGACGCGACGCGGGTTCGACGCGACGACGTGAAGACGTGAGGACACAGGCGATGAGCGACCGAGTTACTCCTCCGATGCATGCCCTGCCCGACGGCGAGGCGGAGATCGCCCTGGTGCTGCACCTCCCCTGGGAGGACGTCGCCGCGCTCGGCCAGGAGGCGGGACGCCTCGCGGCGCGGATGCAGCGGCCCGTGACCCTGGACGAGGCCGTCAGCCATCGGCTGCGGTCCTCGCGGTCGGCGGCGCACGCGAAGCCGGCCCAGTCACCGCCCGCGGTCACCCCGCCGGCCTCGGTCTCCTCGCTGCCGGCCCGGCCGCCCGCGGAGCAGGCCCGGCAGGCGATAGACCGGATCAACGGGACGGCAGGGCACGAGTCCGCGTAACCGGGCGCGTCGGCCGTCGCGGGCCGTCGACCGGGCGCCGTACGCGCCCGGCACGGCAGCCGGCGCATCTTCGCGCGCCCGTCACCGGTCGCCGTGCCGCACCTTCGCCACCGCTTTGCGGGCCGCCACCAGCACGGGGTCCCAGACCGGCGAGAAGGGCGGCGCGTAGCCGAGATCCAGCATCGTCATCTGTTCCACCGTCATGCCCGCGGTCAGCGCCACGGCCGCGATGTCCACGCGCTTCGCCGCGCCCTCCCGGCCGACGATCTGCACGCCGAGCAGCCGCCCCGTGCGGCGCTCCGCGAGCAGCTTCACCGTCATGAGGGCGGCGTCCGGGTAGTAGCCCGCGCGGCTCGTCGACTCGATGGTGACGGTCTCGAACCGCAGGCCCGCGCGGTGCGCGTCCTTCTCGCGCAGCCCGGTGCGGGCGATCTCCAGATCACAGACCTTGCTCACGGCCGTGCCGACCACACCGGGGAAGGTGGCGTATCCGCCGGCCACGTTGGAGCCGATCACCTGCCCGTGCTTGTTCGCGTGGGTGCCCAGCGCGATGTGCCGCTCGCGGCCCGAGACCAGGTCGAGCACCTCGACGCAGTCGCCGCCCGCCCAGATGTCCTCGTGCCCGCGCACCCGCATCGCCAGGTCGGTGAGCAGCCCGCCGTGCTCGCCGAGGGGCAGCCCCGCCGCCCGGGCGAGCGTCGTCTCGGGGCGTACGCCGATGCCGAGCACCACCACGTCCGCCGGATACGTGGCGTCCTCCGTTACCACCGCGCTGACCCGCCCCTCGTCGCCGGTGAGGAACGCGGTGACCTCGGCGTCGTCGACCATGGTGATCCCGAGGCCCTCCATGGCGGTGTGCACCAGGCGGCCCATGTCCGGATCGAGCGTGGACATGGGTTCCTTGCCGCGGTTGACGACCGTCACCTCGTACCCGCGATTGATGAGCGCCTCGGCCATCTCCACGCCGATGTAGCCCGCGCCGACGACCACGGCGCGGCGGCCCCCCGCCGCCGCCAGCGAGTCGAGCAGGGCCAGTGCGGCGTCCAGGGTCTGCACGCCGTGCACGCCCGGCGCGTCGGCTCCCGGCAGGTCGGGGCGGATCGGACGCGCGCCCGTCGCGATCACGAGTCTGTCGTACGACGTCCACTCCTCGGCCCCGCTGCCGAGGTCCAGGGAGCGCACCCGGGCGCCCGCGACGTCGATCTCCGTGACCTCCGTGCGCATCCGCAGGTCGATGGCGCGCTTGCGGTGTTCCTCGGGCGTCCGCGCGATCAGCCGGTCGCGATCGGAGACGTCGCCGCCCACCCAGTACGGGATGCCGCACGCCGAGTAGGACGTGAAGTGGCCCCGCTCGAACGCCACGATCTCCAGCTCGTCGGGACCGCGCAGCCGACGCGCCTGTGACGCGGCGGACATGCCCGCCGCGTCACCGCCGATCACGACCAGTCGTTCCCGGGCCCCACCACTACCGCTCGTACCGTTCACGCTCATACGAACACGCTACGGGGGCCCGGCACTTCAGTCCTCCTCGCGGCCTTCCGCGGCTCCGCCGCGCGCGGGCGGGGCGGCCATCGGCGCGACCTCACCGGCCGGAGCCGGAGCCGGGCCGGGAGCCGGGCGGGAAGCCGGAACCGGGACCGCCGACGCCGGCGCGGCGGCACTCGGGGCCGGACCCGAAGCCACCGCCGGGGCCGGGCGGCGGGGCAGCCGGGGACGCACGACACGCATCCACACCAGGACGATCAGCGCCAGCACCGCCGCGAAGGGGAGCAGCGCCCCGATCGCCAGGGCCAGCCAGCGCACCATGGTGACCAGCACGTCCCAGCCGCCCTGGAGCGCGTCCAGGAAGCCCGGGTCCTCGTCCTTCTTCTCGGCCTTCTTCACCGGGGTCTCGGACAGCGAGAGGGTGATCGTGGCCAGGCTCGTGCGGTCCTTCAGCGACGCCTGCTGGGCGAGCAGCGATTCCAGGTCGGACTGCCGGCTGCTCAACTCCCCTTCCAGGGTGACGACATCACTGAGTTTGGTCGCCTGGTCCATCAGTTCACGGACCCGGGCCACGCTGGCGCGCTGCGACTTGACGCGGCTCTCCACGTCCACGACCTGATCGGTGACGTCCTGAGCCTTGGCCGTCCGCTCGACGACCTTGCCGGTGCCCTCCAGATCGGCCAGCACCTGGTCGTACCGCTCGGTGGGCACCCGCAGGACGACGCGGGTGCGCTCGTGACCCCTGCCGTCACGGGTGGTGGTCTCGTTGCCGACATAGCCGCCGGCGTTCTCGGCCGTCGCCCGGGCGTCGTCCAGGGCCTTGGCCACCTCCTTGACCTCGACGGTCAGGGAAGCGGTACGGATGATGCGGTTCACCGTCACCTTGGGCGGGGCGGCCTTGCGTCCGGTCGAGCTGTTGCTCCCGGCCGCACCCGAGTCCGCCCTCTCCGCGGGGCCGGCCTTGGCGTCTCCGGCGTCCTGCGCGTACCCCTTGTCGCTGCTGCTGCCGCCCGAATCATCGGCGGCGCCGCATCCCGTCAGCGCGAGCGTGGTGACGAGGAACATCCCCGCGAGGACCCGGGCCGGGCGGGCGGTGCGTCCTGATGCGGCGGGTGAGACGGACGAGACAGGCGGCACGGGCCGTGCCGTACGTCCGGAGCTGCGTGTGAGCATGCGGGCTACCCCCAGGGTGGTGACGACTGACGGTCCTTCGACGCCGGACCGGCACCGGACGTTGGCGGGATCCGGTCCCGATGCGGTCACGGTCCGGACTCGCTCGGGACACCGGGCTCCCCACCGGAGGTGCCGGCGGGGTTTGAGAAGGTGGAGTCATGCGCGAAGAGGACACTCCTACGGGTTCGGGACACGTCGTGGTCGTCGGCGGGGGGATCGCGGGACTGGCCGCCGCCCACCGTCTGCTGGGGCGGGGCGCCCGCGTCACCGTCCTGGAGGCGTCGGACCGCGTCGGCGGCAAGCTGCTGCCCGGTGAGATCGCGGGCGTACGCGTGGACCTCGGCGCCGAGTCGATGCTGGCGCGCCGCCCGGAGGCCGTGGACCTCGCCCGCGAGGCCGGACTCGGCGACCGCCTCCGGCCGCCCGCCACCGCGACGGCCTCCCTGTGGAACCGAGGCGTCCTGCGCCCCATGCCCAAGGGCCACGTCATGGGCGTCCCCGGCAGCGCCTCCGCACTCGCCGGCGTCCTCTCCGAAGAGGGCCTGCGCCGCATCGAGCGGGACGCCGACCTGCCCCGCACGGAGGTGGGCGACGACATCGCCGTGGGCGAGTACGTGGCGGCACGCCTCGGCCGCGAGGTCGTCGACCGCCTCGTCGAACCCCTCCTCGGCGGCGTGTACGCGGGCGACGCCTACCGCCTCTCCCTGCGCCTCGCCGTCCCCCAGCTCTACGCCGCCGCCCGCACGCACACCTCCCTCACCGAGGCCGTCCGCGAGATCCAGGCCAAGGCGGCCGCCGCCGGGCAGACCGGCCCGGTGTTCATGGGCATCGACGGCGGAGTGGGTCAACTGCCGCTCGCCGTCGCCGAGTCCGTGACGGCACGCGGGGGCGAGATCCTCACCGGGACGCCGGTGACCGAGCTGCGCAGGACCGTGTCGGCCGAGCCCGCCACCGGTGAGAGGCCGCGCGCCGCCTGGCGTGTCGTCGCCGGGGGCCGTGTCCTGCACGCCGACGCGGTCGTCCTGGCGCTGCCCGCCCCGGCCGCCGCCGGACTGCTGCGGGCCGAGGCCCCCGCCGCCGCGGCCGAGCTGGCCGCCGTGGAGTACGCGTCGATGGCCCTGGTGACCCTCGCCTACCGCGGCGGCGACATCACCCTCCCCGAGGGAAGCGGCTTTCTGGTGCCGCCGGTCGACGGGCACACGATCAAGGCGTCCACCTTCGCCTCCCGCAAGTGGGGCTGGATCGCCGACCAGGACCCCGGTCTGCTGGTGCTGCGCACCTCCGTCGGACGGTACGGCGAGACGGAGGTGCTCGGCCGGGCGGACGCCGACCTCGTCCAGGTGTCCCGGCACGACCTGCGGGAGGCGGTAGGGATCGACGCCGACCCGGTGGCGACCCGGGTGACCCGCTGGGACGACGGACTGCCCCAGTACCCCGTCGGTCACCACGCGCGCGTGGCCCGCGTCCGCGAGCACGTCGGGCGACTGCCGGGCCTCGCGGTGTGCGGCGCGGCGTACGACGGAGTCGGCATCCCCGCCTGCATCGCGTCCGCGTACGCGGCCGTCGACCGGCTCGGCGGAGACGGCGGCGCCCTGGACGCGCTGCGGACCGACCCGGTGCAGAGCCTGCACGGCGGCGCGGGAGAATAGCCGCATGAGTGACGACGCCCCCACCACCGAGTCCGGCAGGGTCCCGAACAAGGGCAAGCTGGCCAAGGACCTCAACGAGGTCATTCGCTACACCCTGTGGTCCGTCTTCCGGCTGAAGGACGTGCTGCCCGAGGACCGCGCCGGATACGCCGACGAGGTCCAGGAGCTGTTCGACCAGCTCGCCGCGAAGGATGTCACCGTCCGCGGCACGTACGACGTGTCGGGGCTGCGCGCCGACGCCGACGTCATGATCTGGTGGCACGCCGAGACCAGCGACCAGCTCCAGGAGGCGTACAACCTCTTCCGGCGCACCCGGCTGGGCCGCGCTCTGGAGCCGGTCTGGTCGAACATGGCGCTGCACCGGCCCGCCGAGTTCAACCGCTCGCACATCCCGGCGTTCCTCGCCGACGAGACGCCGCGCGACTACGTCAGCGTCTACCCGTTCGTACGCTCCTACGACTGGTACCTGCTGGCCGACGAGGACCGCCGCCGCATGCTCGCCGACCACGGCAAGATGGCCCGCGGCTACCCCGACGTGCGCGCGAACACGGTCGCCTCGTTCTCGCTCGGCGACTACGAGTGGATCCTCGCCTTCGAGGCCGACGAGCTCTACCGCATCGTCGACCTCATGCGCCACCTGCGCGCCTCCGAGGCCCGGATGCATGTCCGCGAAGAGGTCCCGTTCTACACCGGCCGTCGCAAGGACGTCGCCGAGCTGGTCGCCGGCCTCGCCTGATCGGCACCACAAGAAGGCGGGCGCCCTAGGGAGGACGCCCGCCTTCCGGTGTTCGTGACCGCTGTCAGGGCGCCTGCCGGACCTTCGCCGTCGCGACGCGCGCGGAGGCCTTCGACGCCGCCGCACCCTTCACGTCCTTCGCGCCCTTGGTGCCCCGCGCACGACTGACCGGTGCCTGCGGCTTCGGCTCCGCGTGCGGCGCGCACGCCGCGCTCCGATCGGGCAGCCTGCCCTCCAGCAGGTAGGCGTTCAGATAGCCGTTGACGCACTTGTTGGGGCCGCCGCCGATGCCATGCGTACCGGCGCCGTTCTCGGTCACCAGCACCGAGCCCCACAGCCGCCGCTGCAACTCCTTGGCGCCCTCGTACGGCGTCGCCGCGTCCCGCTCGGCGGCCAGGATCAGCGTCGGCGGCAGCTCCCCGGGCAGCGTCCGCACGTCGAGCGGCTTCTGCCGCGGCCCGGACCAGTACGCGCACGGCAGATTCAGCCACACGTTGTCCCAGGTCTCGAACGGCGCGACCTGCGCGAGACGCGTGTTGTCGCGGTCCCAGACGCGCCAGTCGGTCGGCCAGGACGCGTCGTTGCACTCCACCGCGGTGTAGACCGCGCTGCCGTTCTCCTGCTCGGCGGCCGCCTCCGGATGCGGTCCCGCCACCTGGACCAGCGGCTTCGGGTCACCCTTCAGATAGGCGGACAGCGCCAGCGCGCGCTGCGGCCAGTAGTCGTCGTAGTACCCGGCCTGCAGGAACGCGCCCTGCAGCTGCGCCGGGCCCACCTTGCCGCCCGCGGGCTCGGCGGCGAGCCGCGCACGCGCCCTCTCGTAGGAACGCAGCACTTCCTCGGGCGTCCGGCCGAGCCCGTACACCTTGTCGTGCCGGGCCATCCACGCGCGGAAGTCCGCCCAGCGCACCTCGAACGCGGCCGACTGGTCGAGGTTGTTCCGGTACCAGATCTTGTCGGGGTCGGGGTTCACCGCGGAGTCGAAGACCATCCGGCGTACATGCGAGGGGAACAGCGTCGCGTACAGGGAGCCGAAGTACGTCCCGTACGAGGCGCCCATGAAGGTCAGCTTCCGCTCGCCGAGCGCGGCGCGCAGCACGTCCAGGTCGCGGGCGTTGTTGAGCGAGGTGTAGTGGCGCAGGCCGGAGCCCGAACGGAGGGCACAGCCGCGGGCGTACGCCTTGGCCTCCGCGATCCGTTCCTTCTTGTACGACTCCGAGGGGAACGTCGGGGAGTGCAGGGGCGCCTTCAGCAGGCGCCTCGGGTCCCGGCAGGACAGCGGCGCGGAGCGGTCCACGCCGCGCGGGGCGTAGCCGACGAGGTCGTACGCCGCCCCGATCGGCTTCCATTCGGGGAGGAAGCCGATCAGCGGGAAGTACATGCCGGAGGCCCCGGGCCCGCCGGGGTTGTAGACGAGGGCGCCCTGGCGCGGCACCCTGTGCTTCGAGTTGTGCGGGTCCTTGCCGGTGGCCTTGACGCGGCTGACGGTCAGTTTGATCCGCTTGCCGTCGGGGAGGGCGTAGTCGAGGGGCACCGTCACCGTGCCGCACTGGAGATTGCCCGGCAGACGCTCTTCCTTCGCGCACTTGCCGAAGCGGACGCCCGCGGCCGCGGCGCGCTGGGCGGCGACGGCGGTACCGCGCGCCTCGGCGGAGTCGGCCGGGGCGGGCCAGGCCGGTGCGCCACCCGCCGGAGCGGCGACGAGACCGGTCAGGAGCAAGGACCCTGCGGTTCCGTGGAGGACGGCAGCTCTCATCGCGAATCCCTTCAGCGCACGGCAGCGACAGAAAGGATGTTTCGTTCGACGGTTGGCGAAGTAAAGCACCGGCCGCCGGTGTCGGCGCCAATGACCCCGATGCGCCCCCCTGAGCGCCCGTCAGCCCCCTTCGCGAGCCCCCTGCAGCCAGCCGCCGAGTCCGGCGTCGCGGTCCCGGTGCGCCAGCGCCGCCCGCACCTCCGGCTCACCGATGGCGCGAACGCCGCGTACGGCGACGGACGTGAGGTACGTACGGTCGTCATCCGATGCGTCGGAGTGCCGGGCGAGCCTGCCGAGCAGTCGCTGGCCGGCCGGGGAGGCCCAGCGCGTGTAGGGGTGCACCTCGATCCGGGCGATGGCGAGACAGCTCACCGTCAGAAGGAGCGGGAGCGCGAACCAGACCGCCACCGGGATTTCGCTCCCGGTGCTCTGGGCCGGCAGCAGCAGGGCCGCGACGGCCAGCGCGAGGACCGCGGCCGCGGCGGCCCGGACCTGGCGGACCGCCTCCGCGACGGTGGTGCGGTCGCCGTCGGGAACGGCCAGGCCCGCCGCGACCAGGCGGTCCGCGAGACGGCGTACCGAGTCCGCGCCGGCCGCGGTCGCCCGCACCGGCGCTATCCGGGACTGGCCCTCCGGGCCGATGGCTCCGATGACCGAGCGCTCCATGTCGTCGCGCCCGCGCGGGTCCACCACCGTCGCCCAGCCGGTGTGCGCGAGCAGCAGCCGACGCTGCCGGGCCATCGACACCAGGGTCAGATCGGCCACCCGGGCCGGGCCGCCGGACAGGAAGGCCGCCTCGTACAGCGTGAGGTCGTGCCCGCGGGCCGCGTCGGCGTCGACCGACGCGGCGCGGACGGCGGCCAGGCACAGCCGGGTGCAGGAGATGCCGGCCGCGGCCCAGGCCAGGAGCAGGAGAAGGACCCAGAACATGGCGTTTTTCTATGCGAAGGGCCGGGCGGGCGCCATGCCTTATTCACTATGTGGGACGGAGCGTTGTGGGTCTGTGACGTTCCGTTTCCCGGCCGATACGGGACGGCCGGGACCTTGCGGACGTGCCCTAGGGCGTCGAGGTCGGGTTCGGGCGCGCGGCGGCCGGTGGGAGCGGATAGCCCGGGGACGGGGTCACCGGGACCGGCGACTGCGGGGACTGCGTCGGGCCGGGCGGCGCGGGGGAGGCGGTGAGCGGCGGCGGGCTCGCGGTCGCCGCGTCCTCCGCCAGCGCGTCGAAGTCCACGTATCCGGTCGCTTCCAGGACCTTGATGTGGTCGAGCACGGTGGTGTTCGCGTCGTCGGCGAGATCGCGTACGAGCGAGTTGCGGGTGTTCGCGCGGACCTGGGCGACCACGGAGAAGACCTTGCCGTGCGCCTTGCGCACGATGTTCGCGAAGGCCAAGTCGTACTCGGTGCCGTGCGCCGCGCTCAGCGTGGCCAGCCACTCGCGTTGCTGCGGATTGGGCTGGTTGGGCAGCTCCAGGCCGAGCCGGGCGGCGACATTGCGGACCCGGGAGTCCAGGAACGTGTGCCCCTCGATGAGGTGCTCACCGGCCGTCCGTACGGCCTGGGTGGTGCCGCGCTCCTGGGCCTGCTGACCCGCGGGCAGCTCCCAGAGCCCGGCCAGCCGCACCTTGGTGACGAACTCCCGGTCCAGGGCCGACAACGGACCGAACCGGGTCGGCACGGTGTCCGCGTTCAGGGTGTCCAGGCCGGTGCCGGCGCGGTCCGCGTACGACCAGATCGGAAAGGCCAGCGCGACCAGGGTCGCCAGGAGGGCGGTGATGATGAGCCCTGTTCCACTGACCAATCCGGTGCGGTTGTTGGATCGCATGGTGCCTCCTGTTGCGGCACCGCACGCTAGTGCGCCGTGGGTGCGGGTTGGCATATTACTGCGGGCGCTACGCCAACGGCCGTACAGGAGGTTTGGATCGAGCGGAGGGTGGAAGGCGCCGGTTGCGGTAGTTCGGGCGTACGTCAGAACGCCCTGAAATCGCAGGAAACGGACCCGCGCGGCACCTTCACGGAGAGCGGTGTTACTCCGGGCACACTCCGCGGACGCGGCGCGCCGCGGTGCTGTAGTCGAGGCGGCGCGCCGTGACCGGCGCGAGCGCGGGGGCCCGGCCGACACGCTTGGTCAGCGGCGCAGCAGCGCCCTCCGGGTGGCGCGGGCCAGCCGGGCCCCGGGCCGCCGCGACAGCGGGGCCGGACCCGATCGCTCCAGCCACCAGTCACGCAGCCGCCGCGTCTCCGCACCCTCCGGGAGCCCCGTCAGCAGCAGATGCTCGGCGAAGTCCAGGGCGTCGCGCCGGTACCCGTCGGTCATCGGATGACCCTGCGCGTACGCGAGGAACGCCGGCCGGTAGCCGTCCGCGAGGATCTCCGGCAGCTCCGGGGCCACCTTCGCCACGACGTCCGCCCGCTTGGCGGCGAGTGCGCGCGCCTGCATCCCGAGCCGGACGCGGTCGAACCCCTCGGGCACCGGGGTCCCCGCCACGAGCGAGGACAGCAGCGCGGCCTGCGACAGCGCCAGCCGCTGACGGGTGGCGTCCTCGACGTCGGGGCCGGCATTCGTGCCGACCGGGCTGCTCACCCGTACGGACGCGGCCCGCGCGGTCCCTCCGGGCAGGGGTCCCGCCTGCTCCAGCGTCTCCCGGATCGCCGCCAGCTCGCGCTCCAGTTCGGCCGGTTCGGGGAAGTTCTCGTCCCGTTCCAGGAGGACCCCGGGCGGAGTCACCCGGGACGCGAGGTCGGCGAGGATGTCGAGAACGGGCCGGGGGACGGGATGGGCGTGGCTGTCGTGCCATACGCCGTCGCGTTCGAAGCCGCCGGCGACGTGGACGTAGGCGATGGCCTCGACCGGGAGTTCGTCGAGGGCCTTGGCGGGGTCCTCGCCGCGGTTGACGTGGTTCGTGTGCAGGTTGGCCACGTCGATGAGCAGCCGGACGCCGGTGCGGTCGACCAGGTCGTAGAGGAACTGTCCCTCCGTCATCTCCTCGCCGGGCCAGGAGATCAGCGCGGCGATGTTCTCCACCGCGAGGGGCACGGGCAGCGCGGCCTGAGCGGCGCGAATGTTCTCGCACAGGACGTCCAGCGCGTCCCGGGTGCGCGGAACCGGCAGCAGGTGCCCGGCCTCCAGAAGCGGTGAGGCGGTGAGCGGGCCGCCCGCCCGCACGAACGCGATGTGCTCCGTGACGAGCGGTGAGCCCAGGGCCTCGGCGCGTTCGGCGAGCGCGGTGAGCCGGGACTCGTCGGGACGGTCGGCTCCGCCGAGTCCCAGGGAGACCCCGTGCGGCACCACCGTGACACCCCGCTCGCGCAGCCGCAGCAGCGACTCGGGGACATGGCCGGGGCACACGTTCTCCGCCACGGCCTCGACCCAGTCGATGCCGGGCATGCGCTCCACGGCCTCGGCGATCTCAGGCCGCCACCCGATTCCCGTACCCAGCCGCGTCGGCTGCCGCATGTCCCCTCCTCCGTCACGACCTCGACCGGGCCGCTTGCGTGTCGTCCCCTCACGACGGCCCGAGTTCCGGCGTGACGGAGTCATGGCCCCGGGAGCCGGCGCCGAACCCACCGGAGCGGACCTTCAGAGCAACATTTGAGGTTCCGTGCCCGCTACCGGATCACCTTGTCCGGGTCCGACGGCTCCGGCCGGGCGGTGTTCACCGTGCCGGGCGGCTGTGCCGACGGGCTCGACGAGACATCGACACCGTCGCCCGGCTGGACCGGTGGGGCGGAGGCCACCGGCGAGCCGATGGTCGGCGGCGGGGGACCGGTGGGGCTGGCGGTCGACGCCGCGGCCGTGTCGTTGGCGATGGCGTCGAAGTCGACCTCTCCCGTCTTCTCCAGCACGGTGATGTGGTCGAGCACGGTCACGCTGGTGTCGCTGGCCAGCTGCCGCACGAGCGAGTTGCGCGTGGCGTTGCGGACGGCGCCGATGGCCGGGAAGATCTTGCCGTGCGCGGCGCGCAGCAGATTCGCGAACTTTCTCTCGTACTCCTTGCCCGTCGCCGCGCTCAGCTCCTGCAGCCAGCCCTGCTGCTGCTCGTTCGGCTGGTTCGGCAGCTCGACGTTGAGCTGTGCCGCGACGATCCGCACCCTCTTGTCGAGGTCCGTGTGCCCGACGATCAGATGGTCGCCCGCCTCCTTGATCGCCTTGGTGGGCGCCCGCTCCATGGCCTGCTGTCCGGCGGGCAGTTCCCACAGACCGGCCAGCCGCACCCGGACGATCAGATCGCGGTCCGAGGCGGACAGCGGCCCCCATGGGGTGCTCACCGTCCCCGCGGCGAGATTGGCCTGGCCCGTGCCCGAGCGGTCGGCGTACGACCACACGGGAAAGGCGAGGGCTCCGAGGGTGGCGACGAGCGCCGCGATGACGAGGGCACTGCCGTTGATACGCCGCAAAGGTGCCTCCCGGGGCAAACCAACCGGTCGTTGGAATCCAATATTTGGCCAGTGCTTGGTGGTACGTACGGGATGGCTGTGCTGTTCAAACCGCGCGCACGGCGCTGATCGACCCCGGCGAGGCGCCGGCCGCCGTGGGCGCGTGATGCTGATGCGCAGCGGGCGACTGTCCCGAGCGGGCTACGACCGGCGGCTTTCCCTGCTGATCCGCCACTTCACGCCGGCCCGCTGAAGGGCGGCCGGCGGGAGCCCTTTCCCGTGTCCTCCGTTCGGGGGCTGGTAACCCCAACTTCCGTTTCTCTAATATGTATTGTCGGTCGGGCCAGTCCAGTTGGCGCGGCACGGATCTGGGGGAACGATGCAGCCTGACCAGCAACTGTCCACGTCGATCGATGCCACCGTGCCCACGGCCGCACGCATGTACGACCACTACCTGGGCGGCAAGGACAACTACGCCGCCGACCGGGCGGCCTGCGAAGAGCTGGACAAGGTCGTGCCGAGCACCCGTGCGCTGGCGTTGAACAACCGGCGGTTCCTCCAGCGGGTGGTCAGGACGCTGGCGGACGGATACGGCATCAGGCAGTTCCTCGACCACGGATCCGGCCTGCCCACCCAGAACAACGTGCACCAGATCGCCCAGGGTGTCGACGAGGCATCCCGGGTGGTCTACGTCGACAGTGACCCGATGGTGCTGGTGCACGGCCGGGCCCTGCTGGAGCAGAACGAGCGTACGGCCGTCATCCACGCCGACCTGCGGGAAACCGAGGAGATCTTCTCCCACCCCGACACCCAGCGGCTGATAGACCTCTCGCAGCCGGTGGCCGTGCTGTTCAACTCGGTGTTCCACTGCATCCCCGACAGCGAGACCGACGGGCCGCTCTCCGTGATCAGCCGCGTCAGCGAACGGCTGGCTCCCGGGAGCTTCATGGTGATGTGCCAGCTGGTCAGCGAGGACCCCGAGGTCCGGAAGTTCGTCACCGACTTCATGGACACCGCGACGCAGGGCCACTGGGGCCGGGTGCGCCAGGAGAAGGACGTGGCGGAGTACTTCGACGGGATGGACATCCTCGAGCCCGGACTCGTGGAGGTGTCCACCTGGCGGCCGGACACCGAAGTGGTGGCGCGTCAACTCACCCAGGAGTGGATCGAGTTCGGCGGCGTCGGCCGCATCCGCTAGTACGCCGGCATCCGCCGGTACGGCCCCCTCAGTGCGACCGGCTGTAGCGCTGTTCCACCGTGTCGCGCAGCAGCGCCAGGGACGCGCGGGGGCTGAGGGCCTCGTCGGCGAGCCGGTCCAGTACCACCCGGTACTCCTCCGTCTCGTCGCGGTCCTCCAGGAAGTTGGCGCTCCTGATGTGCTCCAGGTAGACGATGTCGGGCAGTTCGGCGCCGCCGAAACGCAGATAGGTGACGGGGATGGCCGGCGCCGAGGCGTTCGTGACGTCCAGCGGTACGAACTGCACGACGACATGCGGACGTTGAGCCATCTCGATGAGGTGCTCCAGCTGTGCGCGCATCACCTCGCGGCTGCCCAGGACGCGGAGCAGTACGGACTCGTCGACGACGGCCCACAACTGAGGGGCGTCCGCCCGGTTCAGCAGCTCCCGTCGGCGCATCCGCAGTTCCACCCGGCGCTGCACCTCGGCGGCCGGTGCCGTCGGCAGCCCGCGCTCCACGACCGCCCGGGTGTACTCGGGAGTCTGGAGCAGGCCCGGAACGTACTGGATCTCGAACGTACGGATGGTGGTGGCGGCCTCCTGGAGTCCGACCAGCCGGTCGAACCACTCGGGCATCAACCGCTTGTCGTAGCGCTGCCACCACCCCGGCTCACCGGCGCGCTTCAGGAGTCTCAGCAGGACCGACGCCTCGTAGTAATCGGTCCCGTACAGGTCGAGCAGTGCGCGGACGTCTCCCTCGGTGGGTGGCCGACGCCCCTTGCCCGCCTCGATGCGCGAGAGCTTCGCCGCGCTGAACCCGAGGGACCGGGCCGCCTGTTCCTGGGAGAGACCCGCGTCCTCGCGGGCACCGGCCAGCTGAACGCCGACCAGCATCTTCAGCAGAGTGGGAGCGGGCTCAGCCCGCCTCAGATACGGTTCGAGGCGGGAGACGCGGGGTGACTCGACGGACATCCTGACTCCCAGTCGACGGGCAGAAGACAGCCAAAATTATCGCACTGCGCCGGACTCTGCCGCATGGGGAGACAGAAGTGGACAACTATCCTTCCGCTTCAACGGAGTTCGGAGATCCGGAGGACCGTCTCACAACAGATGGTCGAACTCGCCTTCCTTCGCGCCGGCGAGGAAGGCGGCCACCTCCGCCGGGGTGTAGACGAGGGCCGGACCGTCGGGGTCGCGGGAGTTGCGGACCGCGATACCTCCGTCGCCCAGATCGGCCACTTCGACGCAGTTGCCTTCGGCGTTGCTGTGCCTGCTCTTGATCCAGCAGGCATCCAGCGAGCTCGCCCGCACTCCGTTCGGCACTGATGGCACCACGCACTCTCCTTGCTGACGTTCCACCACGTGTGCTCCGGCCGCCCGTCGCGGGCCGTGGCCGGATCACGTGGTTCATGCCTCCCTGTCTTCGTGCAATTTCTCGTGCAATTGCACGAAGGCGCTGTCGGGGTGGATACTAGCGGCGGCGTCAACGTCGTTACCAGCGGCTTGTGCTGACGTCAGATCAGGGAGCTCCCTCGGGGGCGTGATCGTCCGGGCGGGGCTGTCGGTCCGCCCGCACACCTGACACTGTCCGATGCCTTCGGAGGGAGCGGAAATGGCAACACCACTCAGGAATCTGGAACATGTGTCGTGGGGTGAGATCAAGGACTCCAAGGGGTCGGCGCACGACATCCCGTTCCTGCTCGACAGTGTTGCGCGGGGTGACGCGGCAACGGCCAGGGCCGCGCTCCAGGACCTGAGGGAACGAATCTGCCAGTTCGGATTCGTCGTGGAACAGGCGACAGCCGCCACGGTCCCCTTCCTGTGGGAGCTCGCCGAACTGCCCCAGGTCACCTGCCGCGTGCAGATCATCCAGCTGCTGAAGGACATCGCGGACGCCCGGCAGTGGGAGCGGACCGCCGCCGCCTACCCCAAACTCCTCAACCGCCGCGAGAACTGGGTGGGCTGGGAGCGCGAAGCCCGGCAAGCCGTACGCGCCCACCGCGGCACGCTCCAGCACCTGCTCGCCGAGCCCGACACCGAACTCGTCCGGGCCACCACGGAACTCGCCTCCACGCTGGCCGACTGACGCTCCGGACCCGAGGGCCGGGCGGCGGTGCGCACCCGCACCGCTTCCGCCTCACCCGCACCGTTTCGGCCGTATCGCCTCACTCGCACCGCCTCACCCGCACCCGGTACATGCCCGGCGGCGAGGGGAGCGCCTCGGTGTCAGCCGGCCGAGTGCCGGGCCCGTTCGGGCAGGGCGCCGACGCGGTCGTGCCCCTCGACGGCGACCGTCAGTCCGGGCGCGATCTCCGTGAAACCCGCGTCGCGGACCAACGGAAGCCCGGAGGTGGTGAGTTCACGCCAGCGAGCCGGATCAGCGGTGCGCACGGACAGGGCGAAACCCGCGTCACGCCAGGCGGTCCGCTCCTTCTCCGACAGTTCCCACCAGGCCAGTTGGGCGCCATGGCCCGTCTGCGCCATCGTCTTGCCGGCCGACATGTCCAGCTCCGGGTTGAGCCACAGCACGGGCGCCGTCGGATCGGCCGGTGCCGGGGGCTCCGGGTCGTCGAGATCCGTACCGGACACCTGGAGCCGCGCCAGGTCCTTGGGCCAGCCGTCCAGCGGCACCGGCGGGAAGACGCGCACCTCGGCGGACCCTCCGGTCACCGTGATGCCGGGCAGTGCCTCGGCCCGCCGCCACTCCGCTCCGCGCGCCCGCCGCACGACCTTGCGGATCCGGGCGTCCTGCCAGTCCCGCATCGCCTGCGCCCACTCGCCGTCCCCGAGCGACCGCTCGTCGCTCAGGATCGTCAGCACGGCCCGGGCCGAGGTCTCCAGGGCGTCGGTGCGCGCCGGGGGAGCGGCCTTCTCGATGTGCACGACCAGCGGCAGCACGAACTGCACCGCCTTGTCGCGCACGGTGGGTTCGGAACGGAACGGGCTGTCGTCGGAGGAGGTCGGGTCGCTGGTCACGTCCACCAGTCTGCCAGGCGGAAGATCCGTTCGGCACGGACGGTTCTCGCGGACGCCCTCCCCGGTCAGCCGGAACACGCGGTGCGCTGGGCCTCCTGCCACTCGCAGACGGGGCACAGCGTGATCCCCTTGTGCGACTCCGGGTACTCGGTGGGCTTACGGCACAGCACGCACTCGGCGTACGGCGGCCCGGCCTCCCCCGTCGCGTCGAGGGCGTGCAGGGACGCGCCGGCCGGCCGGTCCGCGCCGCTCGCGCAGTAGTCGTCGCTCATGGCCCCAGCTTACGAGCGGCGGCCGGCCGGAGAGTGCGAGGAGGGCGTGAGCGGCGACAGCGGCTGCCCGACGCCGCCCGCTCTCACGGTCGAGGTGACCAGGACCGGGCGGACGCTCGGTGCCGTCCGCCCGCGGCACCGATCAGTTCGGACACCTTCACGAACCGGAAGCCCCTGTGGCGCAGCTCGGGAACGATCGTCCGGAGCGCCCGCTCGGTCGCCGGAGCCGCGCTGCGCGTGCAGTGCATGACGACGACGGACCCGGACCGCACCCCGTCGAGGACCTGTCGCGCCACGGCGTCCGCGTCCGTCGCGAACGCGTCCCCGCTCACCACGTCCCACTGCACGGCGGTGACCCCGGCCGCGCTGAGCGTCCGCAGCGACCGCTGGTCGTAACACCCGCCGGGGAAGCGGAAGTACGGCATCGCGTCCCGCACCCCCGCCGTCCTGAAGGCGGCGTACGCCCGCTCCACGTCCGCGCGCATCCTGTCCTCGGGCACGGTCGGCAGCCCGTAGCAGTCCTTCGTGAAGGCGTAGTGGCTGTACGAGTGGTTGGCGATCTCGAACAGCGGGTCCTGTCCGATGTCCCTGGCCTCCCGCGGATACTCGTCGGCCCACCGGCCCGTCATGAAGACGGTCGCGGGCACCTTGAACTCCCGGAGCGTCGCGATCAGCCGGGGATTGTCGAAGTGCTCACCGGCCGCGGCCCGAGCCCCCTGATCCGCGGTCATGTCCGCGTCGAACGTGAGCGCGACGGTCCTGTCCCGCGAACGCGGTCCGTTCTCGAAGACGGGTGTCAGTCCGGCGGGCCCGGGCGCGAGCGTGGGCGGCCGCGTGGTCGCGGCCGAGGTGGCGGACGCCTGGTGTGCCCGGCGGGCGGGGGGCGGGGTCGCCGGGCCGCCGCAAGCGGTGAGTGCGGCACCGAGTGCTCCGAGGGCGCAGGTCACGGCGATGCTCCGTACAGAGAGGATCATCGTGTGAAGATATGCGGGTAAATATGATTATTCGGCCATCGTGGGGGGTGTGCCGCCCGTGCGCGGCCCCGAAGTCACCCGCCTGGGGCTCTGTCCGGGGCCGCGCCGCGCGAGCAGATGCCCGATACGTGCTCAGGCGGCCCGGTCGAGCAGGTCGGCGCTGCGGGATTCGATCAGCCGCCCGATGACGTGCAGGACCTCGTCGGCCGGCCGGGGGTCGAGGCGGCGCCCGTCGCGCAGGCGCAGGGCGATCAGGTCGGCCGCCGCTTCCCGGGGCCCGATCACCGCCTGGTACGGGACCAGGCGGGCGGCGCGCACCCGGGCGCCCAGACTGCCCTGGTCCGGGGCGGCGAGCTCGGCCCGCAGACCCCGGTCGCGGCAGCGGCGCACCAGCCCGAGTGCCCGGTCGGTCTCGGCGTCGGAGACGGGCAGGACCACCAGCTGGGTGGGGGCGAGCCAGGCGGGGAAGGCGCCGCCGTGCACCTCGATGAGATGGGCGACGGCCCGTTCCAGGCTCCCGATCACGCTGCGGTGCACCATGACCGGCCGGTGCTTCCCGCCGTCGGCCCCGATGTAGTGCAGATCGAAGCGCTCCGGCTGGTGGAAGTCGACCTGAACGGTGGACAGGGTGGACTCGCGGCCCGCCGAGTCGGTGATCTGGACATCGATCTTGGGCCCGTAGAACGCGGCCTCCCCCTCGACGGCCTCGTACGCCACACCGGAACCGTCGAGGACCTCGCGCAGCAGCGCGGCGGATCTGCGCCACAGCTCGGGATCGGCGACGTACTTCCCGCCGGGGCCCGGCAGCGACAGCCGGTAGCGGGCGGCGCCGATGCCCATCGCGTCGTACGCCCCACGGATCAACCCGAGGGCGGCGGAAGCCTCTTCGGCGACCTGGTCCGGGGTGCAGAAGATGTGCGCGTCGTTGAGCTGGATGGCACGGACGCGGGTCAGGCCGCCCAGTACGCCTGACAGCTCGGAACGGTACATGCCGCCCAACTCGGCCATGCGGAAGGGGAGTTCGCGGTAACTGTGCGGGCGGGAACGGTAGATGAGCGCGTGGTGGGGACACAGACTCGGCCGCAACAGCATCTGCTCGCCGCCGAGTTCCATCGGCGGGAACATGTCGTCGCCGTAGTGCGACCAGTGCCCCGAGATCTCGTACAGCTCCCGCTTGCCCAACACCGGGGAGTACACGTGCCGATAGCCCGCCCGCCGCTCGGCGTCGCGCACATATTCCTCCAGGGCGTACCGCACGGCGGCGCCGTCCGGCAGCCAGTACGGCAGCCCGGCGCCCATCAGGGGGTCGGTGTCGAACAGGTCGAGCTCACGGCCGAGTCGGCGGTGGTCGTTCATGGTGGTCTCCTCGCGTGGGGAGGGCGAGCGACCACACGGCGAAGCCCCGGGGCACTCGCCCCGGGGCTTCGACTCACGTCAGCGGTCAGCGCGCCGGGACACTCTCCGGCGTCGTCGTGTTCAGTGCGGCACGCTTCATGGCCCTCACGCTAGCAGCGGCCCCCGGGGCGGGCACGGGATTTATCCCGTGGGCTCCTCCGGCTCCGCGCCCTGCCCCGCTCACCCGGATCCGTCCGGTTTCCTGGAATCCTCCGGATCCCGAGACTCGTCCGGTTCCCCGGGCTCCCCCGGCAGTCCGGGCTCACGCAGGATTCCGAACGCATCCGGGATCCTGAACCCCTCCGTGTCCGCGAACGCCTCCGGAAGGCCGAGAGCCTCCGGCACTCCATTGATCCGGTCCGGCGCGGCGGGAGGCTCGACGGGCTCGACCGCCGGCTGCCGCTCCACCACGGGCGGCGCCTTCGGTTGCGGCTCCCGCTGCGACTCGGCCACCACCGGCGGCTGTCCCGACTGCGCCCGTTCCAGGAAGCGCAGCAGTTCCACCGGGAAGGGCAGGACGAGCGTGGAGTTCTTCTCGGCCGCGACGGCCACCACCGTCTGGAGCAGCCGCAGTTGGAGCGCGGCCGGCTGTTCCGACATCACCTCGGCGGCCTGTGCCAGCTTCTTGGACGCCTGCAACTCCGCGTCCGCGTTGATGATGCGGGCCCTGCGCTCACGGTCGGCCTCGGCCTGCCGCGCCATGGACCGTTTCATCGTCTCCGGCAGCGACACGTCCTTGATCTCGACTCGGTCGATCTGCACACCCCAGCCGATCGCCGGGCTGTCGATCATCAACTCCAGTCCCTGGTTGAGCTTTTCGCGGTTGGACAGCAGGTCGTCCAGGTCGCTCTTGCCGATGATCGACCGGAGGGAGGTCTGCGCCATCTGGGAGACCGCGAAGCGGTAGTCCTCGACCTGGATGATCGCGTTCGGCGCGTCCACCACCCGGAAGTAGACGACCGCGTCGACGCGGACCGTGACGTTGTCCCGGGTGATGCCCTCCTGGGCCGGGATGGGCAGCGTGACGATCTGCATGTTGACCTTGCGCAGCCGGTCGACGAAGGGAACGATCATGGTGAAACCGGGGGAGCGGACCTCCCCCGCGAGCCGCCCGAGGCGGAAGACGACCCCGCGTTCGTACTGCTTGACGACCCGGGCACCGGCCGCGACGTAGATCACTGAGGCGGAACAGGCCGCCGTGATCGCCACGATGAGTTCCTGGACCATGACGACCCCCTTCCGAGCCGCCCGATTTGCGCGACATCTCCACTTTACGTCGCGGGGAGTGCGCGAAGAGGGGCGCCCGGAACAGCGTCCCGAAGGGGGCGGGCCGTTGGTGCGGCCCACCCCCTCCGGGACGGCGGGCTTCTAGGCTCCCGGGCCTTCCACGAGCCCCTTCGCGTCGCGGGCGAGGGCGGTCAGCCGGGAGATCGCGCGGAAGTACTTCTTGCGGTAGCCGCCGTTCAGCATCTCCTCGCTGAACAGCCGGTCGAAGGGCATTCCGGAGGCGAGGACCGGCACCTCACGGTCGTAGAGCCGGTCCGCGAGCACGACGAGCCGCAGCGCCGTCGACTGGTCCGGGACGGGCTGGACGTCGGTGAGGCAGACCGCCCTGATCCCGTCGGTCAGGGCGCCGTACCGGCTGGGGTGGACACGGGCGAGATGGTCGAGCAGGTGCGGGAAGTCGTCCAGGGACGCACCCTCCGTGGCGTACGCCGCCTTGGTGACCTGCTCGTCGGAGAACGGGGAGGGCGCCTCGGGCAGCCCGCGGTGGCGGTAGTCCTCGCCGTCGATGCGCAGCGGGCGGAAGTGCGCGGAGAGGCCCTGGATCTCCCGCAGGAAGTCGGCGGACGCGAACCGGCCCTCACCGAGCTTGCCCGGAAGCGTGTTCGAGGTGGCCGCGAGCGCGACGCCCGCGTCGACCAGCTTGCCGAGCAGCGTGGAGACGAGGACGGTGTCGCCCGGGTCGTCCAGTTCGAACTCGTCGATGCACAGAAGGCGGTGCCCGGAGAGGGTCTGCACGGTCTTCTGGAAGCCGAGCGCGCCGACCAGGTTCGTCAGCTCCACGAAGGTGCCGAACGCCTTGAGCGAGGGCTCCGCCGGGGTCGCGTGCCACAGGGAGGCGAGGAGGTGGGTCTTGCCGACGCCGTAGCCGCCGTCCAGGTAGACGCCCCGGGGACCGGCCGGAGCCTTCGGGGCCTTGCCGAAGCCGAAGAGCCTCCGCTTGGGGGCACCGATGGCGTGGGCCCCGCCGAGCCCGCCGGCGAAGCGTTCGAGGATGCCCACGGCCTCGATCTGGCTGGGCTGGTTCGGGTCCGGGATGTACGTGGCGAAGCGGACCGAGTCGAAGCGCGGCGGCGGCACCATCTCGGCGACGAGCCGGTCGGCGGGGACGTGCGGCTCGCGAGCGCACAGGGACGAGGGGGCCGCTTCGGCTATCGGGTCGATCCCGGAGGCGGTGGTGGTGGACGACACGGTTCCCCACTCTATGCGCCGTGCCAGACTGCACGTCATGCGACGCCTGTTCCCTGTGACCTACGAAACAGCAGCCCAGGCCTCCGTCGAGGCCCCCCGGACGGATGTGACGGAGCGCGAGTGGGAGCTCGGGGAACTGGCGGAGGCGTACGCCTACCCCGAGGTCCGCGAGCCCTGGCTGCGCGCCAACATGGTGTCCACGCTGGACGGCGCCGCCCAGCACGACGGGCGCTCCCAGCCGATCTCCAGCGCCACCGACATGCGGATCTTCGGTGTCCTCAGGGCTCTCGCGGACGTCGTGGTCGTCGGAGCGGAAACGGTACGGCAGGAGGGGTACCGGCCGGCACGCGCGCGTGAGGCCTTCGCGGCGCTCCGCAAGGCCGCCGGGCAGGGCCCCGCACCCGCGATCGCGGTGGTCACGGCGAGCCTCGACCTGGACTTCTCGCTGCCGCTCTTCACCTCGCCCCTGGTGCCCACGCTGGTACTGACGGGCGCCGCGGCCGCCCCGGACCGGATCGCGGAGGCCGAGCGCGCGGGCGCACAGGTGGTGATCGCCGGGGACGGCATGGGCGTCGATCCCGCCCGCGCCGTCCGGGCCCTCGGCGACCTCGGGCACACCAGGCTGCTGACCGAGGGCGGGCCCCGACTGCTGGGCCAGTGGATCGCGGCCGGTGTGCTGGACGAGCTGTGTCTGACGCTGGCCCCGATGCTCGCCGCGGGAGACGCCCAGCGGATCGCCGGAGGACCCCCGATCCCGGTCCCGCGCCGGTTCGAACTGGCCTCTTTGCTGGAAGAGGCCGGGTTCCTCTACGGCCGATACCGTCGGCCTGACAGGTCGGCGGAATAGTCGATTCCGTTTATCTTCCGCCGGGCACACTAAATCGCGCAGTACCCGTGCTGTCACGGGGCAGGATGGTTTCCGCAGGGGGCCGGGACGGCCCACGGACGAGAAGGGCGCCTGTCGTGTTCACAAGCGTATTGATGATCGAGAAGGCCCTGACGTCCGCCGACGTGGAGTTCGTCACCACCTTGCACGGTGACGAGGCGGTCGCCTTCCACGTGCTGCTCCAGCCCCGGGGCGACCAGGCGGACCGGCTGCTGCGGGCCATCGACGACGTGGCGCTCGGCGAGATCGACGAGGCGACCCGTGAGGGCGAGACGCCGGAGGGCGAGGAGGCCGCCAGCCAGGGCGAGCGGGCGCTGGAGGTGTCGCTGGTGGCCCTGCGCGCGTCCGGCAGCGCGGCCGAGGGGCGGCTCATCGAGGATCACCCGCTCGACGCGCTGAAGGGCCTGGTCGACGAGGTCGAGGCCGATGAGGTCATCGTGCTGACCGACCCCCACTACGTGGAGGAGTTCTTCCACCGTGACTGGGCCTCCCGGGCCCGCCACAAGGTCGGCGTGCCGGTGCTGAAACTGTTCTCGCACAGCAAGACCTGAGACGGCGGGACTTGAGGCGGCTCGCCCGCCCCGGGGGTGCGTAAGTGACGGGTCCGCTTCCCACCGGGGTACAGCTCCCGGCTTCGCGCCCGTCCCCGGGGGCGGCACGCGTTCGCCGGTGTCCCTTGTGAGGTGCTGTCCGCCGCACCCAATAGGCTGGGTGCGCGTTCCCTTCGGGAGAGCGCGCCCACCTTCGTACCGGATCTTGGGGAGATACACGCATGGCACCCGGCCTTCCTACCGCGATGGACCGACCGCACTTCATCGGCATCGGCGGCGCCGGGATGTCGGGCATCGCGAAGATCCTCGCGCAGCGCGGAGCGGAGGTGGCGGGCAGCGACGCGAAGGAGTCCGCCACCGCCGAGGCCCTGCGCGCGCTGGGCGCCACGGTGCACATCGGGCACGCGGCCGATCACCTCGCCCCCGACGCCACCTGCGTCGTGGTCTCCTCCGCGATCCGCGCGGACAACCCGGAGCTCGCCCGCGCGGCCGAGCTCGGCATCCCGGTGGTCCACCGCTCGGACGCCCTCGCTCGCCTGATGGACGGCCTGCGCCCGATCGCCGTCGCCGGCACCCACGGCAAGACGACCACCACGTCGATGCTGGCCGTGTCCCTGTCGTCGCTCGGCCTCTCCCCGTCGTACGCCATCGGCGGCGACCTCGACGCCCCCGGTTCGAACGCCCTGCACGGCCAGGGCGAGATCTTCGTCGCCGAGGCCGACGAGTCGGACCGCAGCTTCCACAAGTACGCGCCCGAGGTCGCGATCATCCTCAACGTCGAGCTCGACCACCACGCCAACTACGCGTCCATGGAAGAGATCTACGAGTCCTTCGAGACGTTCGTGGACCGCGTCACCGAGGGCGGCACGCTGGTGATCTCGGCGGACCACGAGGGCGCGCGCGAGCTGACCCGCCGGGTCACGGGCCGTGACGTGCGCGTGGTGACGTACGGCGACGCCGCCGACGCGGACGTCCGGGTGCTCTCCGTGGTCCCGCACGGCCTGAAGAGCGAGGTGACGGTCCTGCTGGACGGCGCCGAGCTGACCTTCGCCGTCTCCGTCCCCGGCCGCCACTACGCGCACAACGCGGTGGCGGCGCTGGCGGCGGGTGTGGCCCTGGGCATCCCGGCCGCCGAGCTGGCCCCCGCGCTCGCCTCCTACACCGGTGTGAAGCGCCGCCTCCAGCTCAAGGGCGAGGCGGCCGGCGTCCAGGTCATCGACTCCTACGCGCACCACCCGACCGAGATGACGGCCGACCTGGAGGCCATGCGGGCCGGGGCCTCGGGCCGCATCCTCGTGGTCTTCCAGCCGCACCTGTTCTCCCGCACCCAGGAACTGGGCAAGGAGATGGGCGAGGCGCTGTCCCTGGCGGACGCCTCGGTCGTCCTGGACATCTACCCGGCCCGTGAGGACCCGATCCCGGGCGTCACCAGCGAGCTGATCCTGAAGGCCGCACGGGCGGCGGGCGCGGAGGTGACGCCGGTCCACGACAAGGCCGAGGTGCCGTCCGTCGTCGCGGGAATGACGAAGCCCGGTGATCTCGTTCTCACCATGGGCGCGGGCGACGTGACGGATCTCGGACCGGAGATCCTCGCCCGGCTGTCCGAGTAGCCGTGGCTCCCTGTGAGCCTTCTTGAACGTGAGGGGTTGAGCTTCATGTCGTACGACATCGAAAAGCCGGACGAGCAGTGGCGCGCGGAGCTGACCCCGGCCGAGTACACGGTGCTGCGCAAGGCGGGCACCGAGCCCGCCTTCACCGGGGAGTACACCGACACCAAGACGACGGGCGTCTACTCCTGTCGCGCCTGCGGCGCCGAACTCTTCACCTCCACGGAGAAGTTCGAGTCGCACTGCGGCTGGCCGTCCTTCTACGACCCGAAGGACACCGACGCCGTCGAGCTGATCCAGGACCGCTCGCACGGCATGGTGCGGACGGAGGTGCGCTGCACCCGCTGCGGATCGCACCTCGGTCACGTGTTCGAGGGTGAGGGGTATGCGACCCCGACGGACCAGCGGTACTGCATCAACAGCATCTCGCTGCGGCTGACGCCCGACGAGGGCTGAGCCGGGGGCGTCGAGCCGGACGCCTGTGCCTGGGTGCGGGCCGGGGTCCGGGAGGACCAGGACCCGCACACCGGGCAGCACCCACACGCCGGGCAGCACTCACGCACCGGGCAGCACCGCCATGCAGAGACATCATGTCCATCGCCGCGGCGGGCTCGTGCGGGCACGTCGGGTGCCCGCAGTCCTAGGGGTGGCCGAGCTCCCGCGACGCGGGAGCTCCCAGCGGGTCGTGGACGGAGTCCTCACCGACCGGCGGCTTCACCAGGGTGCCGTCCGCGTGGCCGTGCGCCGCTGTGGGCGGTCCGGCGCGTCGCCGTCCGTGACACCCGCGCACCATCGATCCTGAGCTGACGTGCGGCCCCGGACTCCCCGGCCGGGGGCCGCGCGCCCACGCCGCTCCCGTGCCGCCCGGAACTACGGAGAACCATGGACGCCGACAGCAATCACCCCCCGGACGACGGCGACGAGGACGCCACGGGCGTCGGCAGCGGTGCCGATCCGGGCAACGCCGGCCGTGGTGACACGGACGGCGACCGGGGTGACCACGCCGGCGCCCCCGCCCAGGCGCGTGCCGCCGCGCTCCTGCGCCGGCCGAAGCTGTGGCTGGTGCCCACCGTGCTGACAGGGCTGCTCGCGCTGCTGCTGTCGCTGCTCTACATGGGCGGCATCGTCAACCCGAACCAGCATCTGCACGACCTGCCGATCGGCCTGGTCAACGCGGACACGGGCAAGCCGCTTCCGGGCCAGCGCCAGAACGTGGGCAGCCAGGTCACCGCGGCCGTCGTCGCCGACGACACCTCCGGCACGGCCGACTGGCGCAGGCTCACTCCCGCGCAGGCCCAGGACGAGCTCTCCTCGGGCAAGATCTACGGCGCCCTGGTCGTCTCCCGGGACTTCACCGACTCCCTCGCCGCGCTGACCACCGCGAACGCCACGGCCCGGCCCACCATGACAGTGCTGACCAACCCCGGTATGGGCAGCCTCGGTTCGTCCCTCGCCAGCCGGATCACCACGGCGGCGGCCCAGCGGGCCTCCACGACCATCGGCAAGGAACTGACGGCGTCCTCCGCGACAGCGAAGGCGGACTCCACCACCCGGCTGCTCCTCGCCGACCCCGTCCAGGTCGTCACCCGGGTCGGGCACCCCATCGGCCGGCACAGCGGTCTCGGACTGAGCGCGTTCTACTACACCCTGCTTCTGGTGCTGGCCGGGTTCCTCGGCGCCAACCTCATCAGCACCGGAGTCGACACGGCCCTCGGCTATGCCGACAGCGAGATCGGTCCCTGGCACACCCGTCGTCCCACCGTGCCGATCAACCGCACCCAGACCCTGCTCCTGAAGATGGCCATGACCGCAGGGATCACCGTGCTCACGGTCTCCCTGGTCATGCTGGCCACCGTCGCGATCCTCGGTATGGACGCCACCCATCTGCCGCTGCTGTGGATCTATTCCTACTGCGCGAGCCTCGCCGTCGGACTGGGCGTCCAGGCGATCAACGCGGCGTTCGGCGGGATCGGACAGCTCGTGTCCATGTTCGTGTTCATCGTGCTGGGCCTGCCGTCGTCGGGCGCCACCGTCCCGCTCCAGGCGGTCCCCGGGTTCTACCGCTTCCTGTCCGTCTTCGAGCCCATGCGCCAGCTCAGCGACGGCGTGCGCGCCATCCTCTTCTTCGACGCGCGGGCCGACGCCGGCCTGGGCCGCGCCTGGCTCATGATCGGCATCGGTGCCGTGCTCGCCCTTGTCTTCGGCTTCGCGATGACGCGCTACTACGACCGCAAGGGCCTGCACCGTCTTACCCCGCAGCCCGCCCGGCATCCCGTCCGATCCGCCTGACCGGCACCCCGCAGTCATCCACCGCCACCGGACCGACCACCGGCCGATCGGCCCTCGGGAACGCCTGGCGCGGCGGCCCTCAGGGCATGTGCCGCAGCAGGGCGGCCACCGCCGGCGAGGTGTCGCCACCGGGGTGGACCAGCATGATCTTCCAGTGGGGTGCGTGCCGGGCGAAGGTGTGGGTGCCGAGGTCGGGGAACTGTGCGGCGATCGAGGCGGGCAGGACGCAGACGCCCAGGTCGCCGCGGACGAGCTCGGCCGCGGCGACGATGTCGTCGACCTCGAAGGCCGTCTCCCGTTCCACGCCGGCGGCATCGAACGCCCGGTCCACGCAGAGGCGGATCGCCCGGCCCGGGGTGAAGTCCACCAGCGGCAGCCGGGCGGTCCCGGCGAGCGTGATCGTGCCGTCCGGGCCGGTTCCGGTGAGCGTCCGGCCAGGAGCGGACACCAGCACCATCTCCTCGTGGGACAGCAGCCGGGTCACCAGACCGCGCTGCGGCCGATGGTCGAGCGCGACCACGGCCAGGTCGACGGTGCCTTCGCGCAGCGCCTGACGGATGTCGGTCACGGCCGCCTGCCGCAACCGCACCATCACATCCGGGTGCTCGGCGCGCAGAGCGGCCAGCGGCCGGTGAAGGCCGGCCCAGACACCCTGCGTCGTACCGATCGTGATCGTGCCCCGCAGCTGTCCCCGGACCAGGTCGACGCTCGCCCGTGCCCGTTCCGCCGCCCGCAGCGCGGCGCGCGCCGCCGGGACGAAGACCTCGCCCGCCGGGGTCAGGAACACCCGGTGCGTGGTGCGGTCGAACAGGGGGGTGCCCAGCTCCCTTTCCAGTGCGAGGACCGTGCTCGACACGGCGGACTGCACCACGTGCAGCCGCTGGGCCGCCGCGGTGAAACCGCCCTCCTCGGCCACCGCGACCACGACCTCCATCTGCCGCAGATCCATCTCCACTCCCGAAGCCGCAGCCCGTCTCCGATCGAGTTCCTGCCCTGCGCCGATTGTCCCAGGCCGTGATCGTCCGCGCGGGTCCCGACGAGGTCCCCGGTGAGGTCCCGACGGGGTGCCGACGCGTGGATGGGGGAGGGCCGGGACCGGAGACCGGGACTCAACGGGTGCCGTTGCGCATCTCCCGGGGGCTCACCCCGAAGCGCTGCCGGAACGCGGTGCTCAGGGCGCTCGCCGAGGAGAACCCCGAGGCGTAGGCCAGATCGGTGATCGTCAGGTGTTCGCAGTCGCCGCACCGGAGGCGTTCGCGGACCAGGCGCAGGCGCTCCTCGCGGATCAGGTCGCGCGGGGTGGTGCCCGCGTGCTGGAGCGCCAGCTGGACCTGGCGCAGCGACCAGCCGAGGGCGCGGGCCATGGAGGTACCGGTGAGGCCGGGGTCGGCGGCGTGCTCGCGGACGTGGCGGCGGACCACCGTCTCCACGCCGGTCAGATGGCGGGCTCCGTCGGGGCGGTCGTCGCCGGTGGCGAGCATGCACAGCAGCTCGACCACGCGGTCGGACACGGCGTCGAACTGGGAGTCGGAGAGATCGTCGCGCTCGGCGTACAGACCGTCGAGCATCGACCCGACGACGCGGCCGAGACCCCTGGTCAGGTCGAGGCCGGTGGCCAGCGGCGACTTGCGGTTCAGCGGGCCGTCCACCTCCCGGGCCGGGATCGTGAGGACGAACGCCTGGGTGGAGGCGTCCTGGAGGCACTCGAAGGGTGATCCGAAGGAGACGAGCGTGCCCGTCCCCGGGGTCAGCCGTGCCTCCTGGTCGTCCTGGCGCAGGACGATCTCCCCGGTCAGCGGAAGCAGTAATCGGTAGTCCCCGTCGGGGTCC
Organism: Streptomyces sp. NPDC060027; assembly: GCF_042737005.1. NCBI lineage: Bacteria > Bacillati > Actinomycetota > Actinomycetes > Kitasatosporales > Streptomycetaceae > Streptomyces > Streptomyces sp. NPDC060027. Next base: position 42,307 of record NZ_JBHWVI010000008.1, on the reverse strand, counting down.
TCGCGGACCTGCCGGGCGGTCCTGCTGTACTCGATCTCGTCCGACCGGAACCTGACCAGCTGATAGGTCTCGGTGCGCTGACGGACCGTCTCGCCGCGGAAGTTGTCGGGGCGGCCGAAGCGGTAGCCCATCCGGGACTGGTACGACCCGATGTGCTCGCTCCAGAAGTCGGCCCGCTCCCGGGGCTCCACCGCACCCGTCGACCGGGTCTCCACCAGGTAGCTTCCCGCGGGCAACGACACCATCAACTCCTGTGCGACTGAGGGCAGTTACACGGTGTCAGCCTAGTGCACACAGCCGGTGCGCATGACGGCAACTTCCTTGCGCGCCGGGGCAAGCGCCGGTGCCGCCGCGCGGCTAGCGTCGTGCGCCGCGCCCACTCGCGCCCCACCCCTCACTTTTCCCGCTTCCGCCCCAGCAACGCGTCTCTGCATATGAGGACTTGAGGACCATGACCGAACGGATACCGGAGGCCGCGTCCTGGTGCCTGGCCGCCGGCCTGCTCGCCGTCACCGTGCTGCTGCTGCGCCAGCGCGGGATCACCAGGCGGCAGCGCCGACGGACCGCCGCGCTCGCGGACGACCTGCGGGCCCGTGACGAGGAGCTGCGCCGCATGGTCGCGGTCCGCCTCCCCGCGCTGGAGGCCGCGCCGCACCAGCAGGCCCCCACCGGTGCCCCCGCCGGGGGCCTGCTCGACGCCCGGCTGGCGGACACGGACTTCGCGAAGCATCTCGACAGCGTCCTCGAACGCTTCGCGGAGGCGGTGGACCACGCGCAGGCGCGGGCCGACCAGTCGGCGAAGTCCGCGCTCAAGGCGTCGATGCGCTCGATCCAGGCCCTCGCCAACGAGCAGCAGGTGTCCATCGCGGAGATGCAGGACCGGCATGACCACCCCGACGTGCTGCGCGACCTGCTCGAGATCGACCACACCAACGCCCAGTTCGGCCGCCGCGCCCAGGCGATCGCCGTCCTGTGCGGCTCCTGGCCCGGACGGCAGCGCAGCACCTCCGCGCTGATCGAGGTGGTGCGCGGCGCGACCTCCCGGGTCCGCGACTACCGCCGGGTCCGCGTGAACGGACAGGTCGACATCGCCGTCGAGAGCCGCGCGGTCGAACCGGTGGTCCTCGCCGTCGCCGAGCTCCTGGACAACGCGGCACGCCACTCGCAGCCCAACACCACGGTCGAGGTCACCGTCCAGTCCGTGCACAACGGCGCGTGCGTGGTCATCGACGACGCCGGCGTCGGCATGGACGGCCGGGCGACCGAGCAGGCCGCCGCGCTGCTGACCGGCCGCGACGCGGTGGACGTGACCCGGCTCGACGATCCGCCGCAGTTCGGATTCGCCGTCATCGGCGTACTCGCCGCACGGTACGGGTTCAGCGTCTCGGTGGACACGCGGTCCCCGTACGGCGGTGTCCGCGCCGTGGTGTTCCTTCCGTCGACGCTGCTCACGCACGTGGCCGCGGCCCCCGAGGCTCCGCGGGCCGAGCCCTCACAGGCCGAGCCCGCACAGGCGGCCGGGCGGCCCGCGGGTCCCGGGGCGCCCGCGCGTCCCACGCTCCGGGTGGCCGAGCCCGTCGAGACGACGACGGCCGGCGGCCTGCCGAAGCGGCGGCGCCGCGGCCCGCAGCAGGCGGCCCCCGCCGAACAGCCCGCCGCCGTGCCCGCCGAGGACGTCAGCGCACGGTCGGCCGAGGAGAACGCCCGGCGCATGGGCGCGTTCGCGCGCGGCACGCGCTTCGGCCGCTCGGCGCGGGACACCACCGGAACGCCCGACGCTTCCGAGATGCCCGGCATCCCCGGAGAACCGGAGGCCCTCGCGCCGACGGACGCGCCCGCGACGCCGACGGACGCCCCCGGGGTGCCGACGGACGCCCCCATGAAGCCGACGGACGTCCCCGTGACGTCGTACGACACCCCCCACGAGAACGAAGGGAACACACAGGGATGACCGCGCCCAAGACCAACGAGCTGGGGTGGATGCTCGACGAGGTCCTGAAGGTGCCGGAAGCGCGGCACGCGATCCTGCTGTCCGCCGACGGCATGCTCCGCGCCCACTCCGCCGACATCGGCCGGGACGACGCCGAACGGCTGGCCGCGGGTCTGTCCGGCGTGCAGTCGATCAGCCGCAGCACGGCCGAGTTCTGCGGCAGCGCGAACACACCGTGGCGGCAGACCCTGATCGAGTTCGCGCACGGATACGTCTTCCTCGTCGCCGCGGGCGAGGGCGCCCATCTCGCGGTGTCCACGACCGAGGAGGTCGACATGGAGGCCGTCACCTACCGCATGCACAAGCTGGTCGACCGGCTCGGCAAGGAGCTGACCAGCCCGGCCCGGCAGGACACCGGCAGTCCGGCATGACGCCGCCCAGGCGCCGCCCCGGGGAGCGGCTGGTGCGGGCGTACGTCGTCACCGACGGCCGCTCGTACCCGTCGCGCAACACCCTCGACCTCGTCACGCTCCTGATCGCCGCGGAAGGCCCGCCGCTCACCGGGCTGAGCCCCGAGAAGCGGCGGCTGATGGAGCTGTGCAGGCCCGGGGCGCTGTCGGTGGCCGAGGTGGCCGGCCATCTGGAGCTGCCGGTCAGCGTCACCAAGGTGCTGATCGCCGATCTGATGGACAGCGGCCACCTGGTCACCCGCGCGCCGATCCCCTCCGCCCGGCCGTCCGACACCCGCATCCTCCAGGAGGTGCTCGATGGGCTCCGCTCCCGCCTCTGAGACCATGTATCTGCCCGAGGGCGTGCGGACCGCCGTCAAGCTGCTGGTGGTGGGCCACTTCGCGGTCGGCAAGACCACATTCGTCGGCGCGCTGTCCGAGATACGGCCCCTGCGCACCGAGGAGGTCATGAGCCAAGCCGGCGCGCTCGTCGACGACTTGGCCGGAACGCGGGACAAGACCACCACCACGGTCGCCCTCGACTTCGGCCGCCTCACCCTCAACGACACCCTGGTGCTCTATCTGTTCGGCACTCCGGGGCAGCAGCGCTTCACCGAGCTCTGGCAGGACATGACGCGCGGCGCGCTCGGCGCGCTCGTCCTCGCCGACACCCGGCGCCTGGACCAGTCCTTCGACGTCATGGGCGTACTGGAGGAGTTGGGGCTCCCGTACGCCGTCGCCCTGAACGACTTCGGCGACGGGCCGGGGCACGGGCTCGACGAGGTGCGCGAGGCGCTCGACCTGCTGCCCTCCACCCCGCTCGTACGCTGCGACGCGCGCGATCCGGTCTCCTCCACCGAGGCACTGATCACCCTCGTCGAATACCTACTGAACCGCACCGGCGAACTGGAGCACGCGTGACCGCCGTACCGCCCCCCGGCTGCCCAGCCCACCAGTCCCTGTACGGGCCGGAGTTCGCGGCCGATCCCGCCGCGGTCTACCGGCGGCTGCGGGAGGCCGGACCGACCGGGCCCGTCGAACTCGCGCCCGGCGTCCGGGCCACCCTCGTCATCGGGTACGACGCCGCCCTGCACGTCCTGCGCAGTCCGGAGACCTTCTCCAAGGACCCGCGCCGCTGGCGGGACCTGGCGGACGGCACCGTGCCGATGGACAGCCCGGTCGTCCCGATGATGATGTACCGGCCCAACGCCCTGTTCACCGACGGCGAGGAGCACCGACGGCTGCGCGGCGCCATCACCGACAGCCTCGCCCGCGTCGAGCCCAGCACCCTGCGCGGCTATGTCGAGCGCAGCGCCGACACCCTCATCGACCGGTTCGCGCCGCGCGGCGCGGCGGATCTGCTCGGCGAATACGCCCAGGTCCTGCCGCTGCTCGTCTTCAACCATCTCTTCGGCTGCCCCGCGGGCCACGGCGTCCGGCTGGTCGAGGGGATGTCCGGGATCTTCGACGGGGTGGACGCCGAGAAGGCGAACGAACTGCTCACCACCACCCTGCTCGACCTCGTCGCGCTGAAGCGGCGGCGGCCCGGGGCGGACATGACGTCCTGGCTGATGGAGCACCCGGCCGCGCTCACCGACGAGGAGATGGTCCACACCCTCGTCGTGCTGATGGGCGCGGGCACCGAACCGGAGCAGAACCTGATCGCGAACAGCCTGCGCCTGCTGCTGTCCGACGACCGCTTCGCGGGCGACCTGTCCGGCGGCACTCTGCCGGTGGAGGACGCCCTCGACGAGGTGCTGTGGACCGATCCGCCGATCGCCAACTACGCCGTGCACTATCCGCGGCACGACGTCGTGTACGAGGGCACACCGTTGCGCGCGGGTGATCCGCTGGTGGTGAGTCTCGCCGCGGCCAACACGGATCCGTCCCTGACGAGCGGTCAGCGCACGGGAAACCGCGCCCACTTGGCGTGGAGCGCGGGCCCGCACAACTGCCCGGCGCAGGGCCCGGCGCGGCTGATCGCCGCCGTCGGGGTCGAGAAGCTGCTCGACCGGATCCCCGACATCGAACTGGCGGTTCCCGCCGAGAAGCTGGAGTGGCGTCCCGGCCCCTTCCACCGGGCGCTCGCCGCGCTGCCGGTGAGCTTCCCGCCCGCCCCGGCGGCCGGACGGCCCGAGGGCGGGCTCCGGACGCCGGCTGCGGCCTTCCCGGCACCCGCCCCTGAGCCTTCGGCCCCCGCGCCCGACCGCCCGAGGGGCGGCTGGGCGCGGCTGTCGGCCTGGTGGCGCGGCGAATGAACCGGCCCGCCTGCTAGGAAATGCGGACGGGAAGGGAGCGGTGGCCGTTGGAGATGAAGGAGTCCACCGGCCGCAACTCCTCCTCCGGAACCGCGAGTCGCAGGCCCGGGAACCGGTCGAAGAGTGCCGGGAGCGCGATCCGGGCCTCCAGCCGGCCCAGCGGCGCCCCCAGGCAGTGGTGCACACCGTGGCCGAAGGCGAGGTGCTCCTTGTCGGCGCGGGTGACGTCGAACCGGTCGGCGTCCTTCCCGTGGCGTTCCGGATCGCGACCGGCGGCGGCGTACGCCGCGAGGATCGCCTCGCCCTTGGCGATCACGGTTCCGTCGGGGCCGCCGAGCTCGGAGAGGACGATGTCCTCCACGGCGTACCGCAGCGGCAGGTTCGCGACCGGCGCGTCCGCGCGCAGGGTCTCCTCGACCACGTCGTCCCAGGTCGCGCGGCCCTCCCGGACGAGTTCGAGCTGCTCGGGCCGGGTGAGCAGGGCGTGCACGGCGTTGTCGATGAGGTTGACCGTCGTCTCGTGACCGGCGCTGACCATCAGGACGAGTGTGTCCAGCAGCTCCTGCTCGCTGAGCCGGGTGCCGTCCTCCTCGTCGCGGGCCGCGATGAGCCCCGAGGTCAGGTCGTCGCCGGGTGACTCCCGCTTGGCGGCGACGAGTTCGGCCAGGACGACGTACATCCGCTCGTAGGCGGCCGTCATCTCACCGGGGTCGGCGGAGGTGTCGAAGATGCGGTCGACCAGGCGCCGCAGCTCGGGGCCCCGCTCCTCGGGCAGCCCGAACAGATCGCTGATCACCTGGATCGGCAGCGGGTAGCAGAGTTCCTCGCGCAGGTCGACGACCTGGAAGCCCTGCCCCGCCTTCTCCACGCGGTCCAGCAGCCGCCGGGTGATCTCCTCGATACGCGGCTGGAGCGCGGCCGTCCGGCGGGCGGTGAACGCCTTGGAGACGAGCGTGCGCAGGCGTTTGTGTTCGCCTCCGTACGCGGTGAACATGTTCTGCACGGCCACCCAGGTGAACAGCGGCCACTCCGGGGTGATCGCGCCGCTCGCGAGCAGGGGCCAGTGCTGCCGTGCGTCCTTGGACACCCGGGGATCGGTGAGCAGCCGTTTCAGCAGCTCGGGGCCGCTCACCGCCCAGGCCTCCACGCCGCCGGGAAGCTCCACCCGGGCCAGCGGTCCGCTCTCGCGTATCCGGGCGGCCTCTTCGTGGATGTCGCGTCCGGTCGCGTCGATCACTAAGGGACTTGGATTACCCATCAGGAGCCTCCCGGCAGTCGAACCCCAATTCGGCATACGCCGCGTCACGCTACGCGAGCACACGGGGTCCCATCGAGACCCACTCGGCGTCGGCTGCGTACGGTGTCAATTTCCCTGCGCGTACAGGCAAGTTGCCCAGGGTGCGGGTCCGTTCCGGCCGCCCGGCTCAGGCGTGTCCGCGACGCAGCAGCCGCCTGCGCGGCTTCTGGTCGGGCAGCCAGCCGAAGGTGAGGCAGCTGCCGACGGCTCCGAGGAGCAGACCGATGAAGAAGCCTCCGAGGTTGGAGGTGAGCCAGGTGCCCAGGGACAGGAGGATGCCCAGCAGGGAGTAGAACAGGCGCTGGGCCGGGTTGAAGAGGATCAGCAGGCCGCACAGCAGCATCATGGTGGGGAGCAGATAGCCCGCCAGGCCCTGCATCCCGATGTGCATGACGACCTTCAGCGACGCCTTCTCGGTGAGGAGGATCTCCGCTCCCGCCAGGGCGAGCAGCAGCCCGCCCCAGAAGGGGCGGTGCGCACGCCACTGCCGGAAACCGGCCCGCAGGCTCCGGGAGCTGTCCGTACGGACGCCGGAGCTCATCAGCAACCCTGCTCGCTGAAGCGGAGCTTGAGGCCGGGAAGCTTGAACACCGCCGCCGTGGTCGCGTAGTTGGTCTGGCGCAGGTTCGCGATGCGCACGGTGTCGGCCTGCTGGCTGAAGACGCCCTTGGGGCCCTGGACCCCGGCCTTGTCGAGGGTGCTGGCGTCGTTGCCGATCTCGATGTTGTCGAAGGAGGCGTCGCCGGACAGTTCCGTGGAGTCGGTGGTGAGGTGGCTCGCCTGCACCTTGTCCGCCCCGCTGCCCGCCGTGATGAGCAGGTTCGTGCCGCCCAGGTCGACGCTCTGGCACAGCTTGGTGAGGGTCGCGTTCTTGATCGCCGAGGTGACGATGAGGACCTGGCCGCCCGTGTCGCCGGCGTTCGGACTGTCCTCCGCCATGTTGTCGAGGCCGCCGAACTGCTCGAAGCCGGTGCCGTTCAGTTCGGTGGCGGTGACCGTGAACGGCATGCCGGAGATGGCGAACTGGACGCCGAGCGCGCCCTGGGCGGTGAGGATCATCAATCCGGCGGCGACCGCGGTGGCAGGCAGTGCCATCACGGCGGCGCGGCGCAGACGGACCCGTCCGCGTCTGTTCTGCCCGTCGGCGGCTGAACCGCTTTCCGGGGTCTCGGGCGTGGAACCGGTGGACGCTGTGGCGTCCGGGGACGAGGCCATGTCTGCTCCCTGGGCACATTCGATGCGGGTCGGGCTCCAGTGGCGCGTTGTCCTGGCGCGGACAGCGGCTGCGGCGCACGCCCCCTCGCGCCTCCCGGCGGTTGCAAGGGCTTTCTCGTTACGCAGCAGTAGCCGTCGAGGAAGTTACCGGGGGTTACATGCAGGGTCAAGGGACCTGTGGGAAAACCGTGCCAGTTGTGCCCCACCTGTGAACACGCGCCGGCGACAGGGGCGTCGTGACCTTCAACTTCCTTGCTGCGCCTTGACGTTGACCATCCATCAGGTCTACAACTCTCCCTGGTTTCCCCGGATCCGTGGCGCCGGATCCGTCGGCCGACGCGCCCGTCACCTCCCGGACCCCGTTCTGCGCGGGGCGGTCATGGCGTGTTCCGGAGCGGCCCGGGCGCGTACGCCGAAGCGGCGCGCACCCTCGGCCACTCCCCGTCCCCGCGGCACCGGCACGGTCACCTTCCCCTCCGGGCCGTACCGGTCGCCCGGCTGTCGCTGCCGGTCCCTGGCGCACGGAGAAGGCGTCATGGACCGGCAGCGGTCCTTCCTCGCACCACCCGCGCCGAGCGTCGAACCCGTCGGCCCCGCGCGGCCGTTCCACCCCGCACCCCCGCGCCACCTTCTCGACCCGCACCCCCGCGCCCCGGCGCGGTCAGGCACCCACACCCCCATCGGAGAAGAGGCACCCCCCATGCGTACTCGATCCCTGCTCGCCCTCGTCGGCGTCGTCGCGGCCCTGTCGGCCTCCGCGATCGTCCCCGCCTCCGCGGACGACGTCCCCGTGCTCACCACCGGCAGCGCCGGAGGAACCCCCGTCGCCGTCGGAGACGTCCTCAAGGCCTCGCTCGCGAGCGGCACCACGGCCACCCTCTACTCCAGCAGCACCGGCACGAGCGGCGTCTCCTGTTCCGCGTCGACGTTCACCGCGACCGCCACCGACAACCCGGCGGCTCCCGGCACGGCCACCGAGTCGCTCACCGGGCACACCTTCGACAGCAGCTCGTGCAGCAGCAACGTCGTCGGCGTTCTCGGCGTCACCGGCATCACGGTCGACAACCTGCCGTACAGCACCGCGGTGGGCTCCGACGGATCCGTCACCGTCACCCCGGCCGCCGGGTCCACCATCCAGACCACGGTCAAGCTGCGCACCCTGCTGGGCACCCTGAACTGCGTCTACCGGGCGCCGAGTCTGTCCGGCACGGCGAGCAACGCCGACAACAGCATCACCTTCGCCAACCAGCAGTTCACCAAGTTCTCCGGCTCGTCCCTGTGCTTCAGCAGCGGCTACTTCACCGCGAAGTACGCCCCCGTCACCGACACCAGCCAGCCGGACAGCCCGGTGGTCTACGTCAACTGACGTCCACCGGGCGCGTGTTCACCGCCGGCGTCGCAGGGTGACGGCGATGCCGACGGTGAGCAGCAGCGCGGTCGCCGCTCCCCCCGCGACCAGGGGGAGGGCGGGCCCGCCGCCCGATGTGCTGTCGGCGGCGGGAGTCAGATGATCGGTGTCCGTCTCCCCGGCGGCCGAACTGGCCGCAGGGGAAGGCGAGTCGGCGGCGGGGGAGGCCGGCGTGCGGCTGGGCGGCGAGGTCGCCAGCTTGGTCGACCCGGAGGTGTCCTTGGCGCTCTTGCCGCCGGACGTGCTTCCGGTGCTCCCCGAGGACGCCGTGCTCCGAGCCGGCTTCGACGCCGCGCTCCCGCCGGAGAACACCACGTCCGAGCACGAGTAGTAGGTGTCCGACGTGCTGGAGTTCTGCCAGATCGTGAACAGCATCTGGCGGCCGGTGCGGTCGGACGGCAGCTTCGCGTTGATGCGGTAGGCGCCGTCGACCAGCGCCGGGTCGGTGGCCGAGGCGAACGGCTTCTCCGGCAGGTCGGACCACTTCAGAGGACGCGTCGGGCTGTAACCCGGCTTGGTCAGAAAGAGCTTGAAGGTCCCCGTGTGCGGGATCGTCGAACTGTACTTGAGGGTGAAGGCCGCGCCGGGCGTCAGACGCGTCGACGGAAAGTCGGCACGGGCCAGGTCGAGGCCCTTGTAGGCGGGCAGACCGCCGCTGCACAGCTTCCCGTCCGGGATCACCGAGCGGTCCCTGCCGTTGACGCCGCCCACCCGCAGGTTGTCCCACGCGGTGAAGGGCGCGCCGTTCGCGGCGATCGCCGCCCGGCAGGCCGCCGTCCGGACCAGACCGCCACCCTCCGGTGAGCACGCGGCCACCCGGCTGACCGGAGACGTCGGCGCGCCGTGCGCCGATGCGGGCCCAGCGGCCCACGTCGCGAGGAGCAGCGGCGCCGCCAGGGCGACAGCGGCCGCGGTTGCGGTGCGGTAGGCGGACATCCGGAGGTCTCCTCGGTGCGTCGGCGAAGCGGCGTGCCACCGCGCGCGGCCGGGACGCACTCCTCGCACGGGGCACCGTGCAATACGGGGCCACAGCGCCGTGCGTTCAGATCCGCGGTCCGTGTGAAACGGGACCATCTTGGCGAACCGGGGCGGACGGGAGCCGATTCGCGGCCCGATCGAGGGTTTTCCCGCTATCCCTCCCACCCGCCGCCTGCCTATCGTTCAGCGCGACCGCCCACGGCAGCCGCGAGCCCGTGTCCAGGACACGGCCGCGCGGCACACAGCGCGGTCGACAGCTCGAAGCCGACCGACCAGGCCGACCGCTGGGCTCTACGGGGGGAGGGGCCGCCCGGCGCGCACGCGCGTCGGACGGCCCCTTCTGCCCAGCCGGTACGGTGAGCGGCATGCCTGAGCCCGCCGCATCCGCCCGCCCCGCCGCCGGTCCCGAGGACGCGCCGGTGGTCGTCAGCGCGGTGCGGGGCTCGTTCCCCTGGAGCGTGCTGGCCGAGAGGCATCCGGCGCTCATCCGCAAGGTGGCGGACGCCTTCCCGTACGGCCCCGAGCAGCGCCACGCGCTCGACGCCCTGCTCAGGAACTGCGCCGAGGGGGTCGTGGAACCGCTCGCGGCGTCGGCCGCGGACCGCGGGCAGTGGGATGCCTGGGGCGGCCGGGAGTACTACGGCCGGTCCTGGTTCGACGTTCCCTTCCTCTGGTCCGAGAGCTACTTCTACCGCCGACTGCTCGAAGCCGTCGGCTACTTCACGCCCGGGCCGTGGCAGGGCATCGACCCCTTCCGCCCGTTCAAGCTCGCCGAACTGGACACGCCGGAGGCCGACGAGGAACTCGCCGCGCTGGACGATCTCGCGCGGCGGCCGGCCGAGGAGCAGGAGGAGGCGCTGCTGCACGGCTCCCTGTGGGGCAACCGCGCCGATCTCGGGTTCCGGCTGGCCGGCGGGGAGGGCGGGACGGCAGCCGACTCCCAGCTCGTGGCGAACGACGGAGAGGTGCTGCGATCGCTCCTCGCGGGCGGCACCCTCTGCCTGGTCGCGGACAACGCGGGCCGGGAACTCGTCCCCGACCTGCTCCTCATCGACCACCTGCTCCGCCACGGCCGGGTCGAGCGGACCGTCCTGCAGGTGAAGCCGTACCCGTACTACGTCTCCGACGCCACGACCGCGGACGTGATCGACGCCCTGCGCCGCCTCACCGGAGCGAAGGGAGCCGCGGGCGAGGCCGGGAACCGCCTCTGGGCCGCACTGTCCGAGGGCCGTCTCACCGTCCGCACCCACCCCTTCGCCTGTGCCCCGCTGCCGTACGCGGACATGCCCGAAGACCTCCGGCGGGAGTTCACCGCGGCCGATGTGACCCTGCTGAAGGGTGATCTGAACTACCGCCGCCTCATCGGCGACCGCCGCTACCCCGCGACCACGCCCTTCGCCGTCGCCACCGCCTCCTTCCCCGGCCCGGTGGCGGCATTGCGCACCCTTAAGTCCGATGTCGTCGTCGGCATCACCTCCTCCGTCGAGGCGGCGCTCGACGCCGCTGAGGACCACCGCTGGCGCACCAGCGGCACCCACGCGCTGATCCAGGCGAGACGCTAGCGGCGACCCGCTCCGGTCCGGACCTCGCGCGGGGTCCCGCGGCGCACGGTTCGCGGCCGGAGACTCCGCGGGACGGCCGGGGCCTTCCCGCGAGCCACCTCGGTCTCCTACGGGCAGGCGTATCCATCGGTGAGGCGCCGCCGTGGGCGGGGGTATCCGTCTTTGCTGGAACTATCCCCGGACCGGGCGGTTTCCGGTGAGATCAACGACTCTGCAACGGTCGATGCTGCAAGGTCACTTCTGTCGAACTGCCCTTTAGAATCGACGTGTTGAGTCACCCAGTGTGGTGGCAGCACGGCTTCACCGTCGGGCCCGGACGTCTGCTCACGGCGACCGATCGCCCCTTCGCTCGCTGTCCCCACCGGTCCATGGCTCCGCTGCGACCGCGCCACCTGTCGGCACCGCCATCCGGTCGGCGTCGAGCGCAGCGCCGGTTCCGCCACCTTGATCGCACGCCCGACGACTTCGGAGAAGGAGCACAGGATGCAGGATCGGCCCGAGGACGTCCCGGCGCAGCCCCAGGCGCAGACGTCGCCCCCACCCGGCTCCACGGCTCCGCCCGCCCCCGCGAACCAGTCGCAGGCGTACCACCAGCCGTCGGCGCTGCCGAGACCCGAACCCGCGCCGGGCAATCCGTACCCGGCCCCGGGCCCGGCGAACAGCTACGGCCCTCCTCCCACCTACGCTCCGGCCCAGCCGTACGGATACGGGCAACCGCCGGGCTTTCCCCCGCCGCCCGGCGGCAAGGGCACCGCGGGACGCGCGGTGCTGTGGGCGGCGGTCGGCGCGGTGGTCGCCTCCGCGCTGTGGGCCGGCGGGGTCTTCCTTCTCCGCCCGCTCGGCGACGACCCGGATCTGGCGGGATACCGGGCCAAGGCCAATCTCTGCTCCGCGGTCGACTACACCGCCCTGCGGACCGAGTACACCGAGCAGGACAGCGCCCCCACGCACAACGCGCTGAAGCACAAGGCCATCGACGAGAGCTACTGCAGCATCTCCCTGAAGAAATCGTCCAGTTCCTCCTACTCCGACGCGTATCTCTCGGTGCAGGTGGATCTCCACAAGACAACCGATCCCTCCGCCGAGTTCACCGCCGTGTGGTCCGAGTACAGCCAGCGCTACGACGACTACGAGGTGGAGAAGGTGTCCGGTTTCGGTGACGAGGCCTATCTCGTCACCGAGGACACCACCTCCGGCTCGGGAACCAGCGGCAGCCGGGCGGTGATCCTCGCGGTGCGCGACGGCTGGATGACCTACCAGATGAGCTGGAGCGTCTACACGTCGTCCTACGAGACGACCACTCCGCCCGAGGTCGGCGATGTCTCGCGGTGGGTGAAGACCGACACCCGCTCGACACTGGAGAACCTCCGCTCCGACTGACCGGACGCCGAGGCGGGCGGCGCGCGGGAGTACCCGGGCCGGCGGTCCCGTGCACCGCACCGGTGGTCAAGTCACTTGAAGAGGGAGAGACTTGATGCCGTTGATGAAGTTGGAGACGAGACGTCCGGGCGGCCCCGCGGGGTGCAGCGAGGGCATGGCCCGCACGGTCTCCTCGTACAGCACCCGCAGTTGGAGCCGGGCGAAGTGGGAGCCCAGGCAGACGTGCGGGCCGTCCCCGAAGGAGACATGGGGGTTCGGGGCCCGGGACAGGTCGAGCCGGTGGGGGTCGGCGAAGACGCGTTCGTCGTGGTTGGCCGAGGCGTGGAAGACGACCACCTTGTCGCCCGCGCGCAGACGCCGTCCGGCCAGTTCCGTGTCCACGGCCGCCGTCCGGCGGAAGGTGAGCACGGGAGGGTGCGCACGCAGCAACTCCTCGACGGCCGTGGCGGGTCGATGGCGGCCCGACCGCAGACCCTCGTACGCCTCCGGATGCTCCGCCAGTGTCAGCAGGCCCCCGGGGGCCGCGCCGCGCACGGTGTCGTTGCCCGCGATCGTGAGCAGGAAGAAGAACATCTCCAGTTCTTCCGGGGCGAGTTCGGCGTCGGTGGCGAGGGTGGTCAGCACATCGTCGCCGGGATGACGCCGCTTGAAATCGGCGAGCTCCCGCGCGTAGGCGAACATGTCCCGCAGCATCGCCGGAGAGCGCGGATCGACCGGTTTCCCCGTCGGGCCGAGGACCGCGGGGCCCGCCTCGTCGGGGTCCTGGTAGCCGATCACCCGCCGCGTCCAGTGCAGCAGCAGCCCCCGGTCGCGCTCGGGCACGCCGAGCAGATCCGCGAGGTTGAGCAGGGCGTAGTCGTCGGTGACCGCGGCGACGAGGTCGCTGATGCCGTCGCCCGACCGGGCCTCCCGCACCGCCCGCCCGAGCAGCGTACGGGCCCGCTCGCGGACCACCGACGCGAAGTGCTCGATGCGGCGCGGGGTGAACGCCCGGCTCACCAGACGTCTCAACCGGCCCTGTTCCGGCGGGTCCTGATTGAGCATCATGCGCCGGATGAACGGCAGATCCGCGGGGTCGGGATCCCGGATCTGGGTCGTGCCGAGGTACGAGGAGTACGTCGAGGAGTCCTTGAGCACCCGGACCACGTCGGCGTGCCGGGTCACCGCCCAGAACCCGGGACCGGCCGGCCAGCCCAGCACCTCGGGTTCCTCCTGCCAGGCCACCGGGTGGTGATCGCGCAGGACGCGGTACGCGGCGTGGGGCACCCCGTCGGCGTACCGTCGCGGGTCGAAGACGTCCGGAACGGGAGGCACGTGCGGCCGTGGCGCGGCGCTCACGACTCCCCGCCACTGCGCCTGCCGGGGCCTTCTCGCCTCTCGCCGCCCCACCCGCCCGGGACTACGCCGGAGCGCCGCCCGCCGGTGCTCTCCCGAACCCCTCCGCCATGCCTGCCCGGGCCCTCCGGCGCGGATCGGCAGCGTGGACCTGCGGACGCGAACGGGACGGAGACGCGACCCGGATCCGGTGACACCGGTGCGGACACCGGTCCGGCGGCGGACGGGACGCGCCCCGCGAACACCGCACGGACAGCGGAGCCGTGCACGGCACGGGGGAGCGCGACGAGGGTCATACGGCCACGGTGGCGGGCGGCGGCCGGGCAGGCAAGGGGACGGGAGCCGGGCGGCGGGCCGGCATCGAGCCGGGGCGTCGGCCCGGCCCGGACGAATACGCCGCCGCGCGCGGCTTTCGCACCGGTTCACGCGATGGTGTGATCATGTCCTGGCCTGCGGATGTCCGCTCGGAGCCATGGGTAGGGCCCGGCCATGACGCAGCCGTTCGAACTCCCGCACTTCTACATGCCGTACACCGCCCGGCTGAACCCGCATCTGGACGAGGCGCGGGCCCACTCGGTCGAGTGGGCCCGCGGAATGGGCATGCTGGAAGGCTCGGGCATCTGGGAGCAGTCCGACCTCGACGCACACGACTACGGCCTGCTGTGCGCGTACACCCACCCCGACTGCGACGGACCGGCCCTCTCCCTCATCACCGACTGGTACGTGTGGGTGTTCTTCTTCGACGACCACTTCCTGGAGACCTTCAAACGCACCCAGGACCGCGCCGGCGGCAAGGCCTACCTGGACCGGCTGCCCCTCTTCATGCCGCTCGACCTGTCGACTCCCGTACCCCAGCCGGAGAACCCCGTCGAGGCCGGACTCGCCGACCTGTGGGCGCGCACCGTGCCCTCGATGTCGACGGACTGGCGCAGGCGATTCGCCGTCTCCACCGAGCATCTGCTCAACGAGTCGATGTGGGAGCTGTCCAACATCAACGAGGGGCGGATCTCCAACCCCGTCGAGTACATCGAGATGCGCCGCAAGGTGGGCGGCGCCCCCTGGTCGGCCGGGCTCGTGGAGTACGCGACCGCCGAAGTGCCCGCGTCCGTCGCCGAGTCGAGGCCGCTGCGCGTCCTGATGGAGACGTTCTCCGACGGCGTCCACCTGCGCAACGACCTCTTCTCCTACCAGCGGGAAGTCGAGGAGGAGGGCGAACTGAGCAACGGCGTCCTCGTCCTGGAGACGTTCTTCGGCTGCACCACACAGCAGGCCGCCGAGACGGTCAACGACATCCTCACCTCACGGCTCCACCAGTTCGAGCACACGGCGCTCACCGAAGTACCCGCGCTGGCCGTGGAGAAGGGGCTCACCCCTCAGGAGATCGGCGCCGTGGCCGCGTACGCACAGGGCCTCCAGGACTGGCAGTCCGGCGGCCACGAGTGGCACATGCGCTCCAGCCGCTACATGAACGAGGGCGCCGTCGAGGAGGCGCGCCCCCTCGGCATGGGCGGGTTCGGGACCTCCGCCGCGGACATCGGGGCGCTGCTCTCCGCGGCCGGCGCGGAGCGGTTGCGCGCGTACACCCACGTCCCGTTCCAGAAGGTCGGACCCTCCCTGCTCCCCGACTTCCACATGCCGTTCGAGGTCACCCTCAGCCCGCACCTCGCGGGCGCCCGGGACCGCCTCGGCACCTGGATGCACACCACGGGCATGCTCCAGGAGGGCGTCTGGGACGAGGACAAGCTCATCGCCTACGACCTGCCGCTCTGCGCCGCGGGCATCCATCCCGACGCGACCCCCGAGGCCCTCGACCTCAGCTCGCAGTGGCTGGCCTGGGGCACCTACGGCGACGACTACTACCCGCTGCTCTTCGGCAACCGCCGTGATCTGGCCGCCGCCAGGCTGACCACCGCGCGCCTCTCGGCCTGCATGCCCGCCGACGGCGAGGAGGTCCCCGTCCCGGTCAACGGCATGGAACGCGGACTCATCGACCTGTGGCGGCGCACCACCGCGGAGATGACCCCGGACGCCCGCAGCACCCTGCGCGCGGCGGTCGACGTGATGACGGAGAGCTGGCTGTGGGAGCTGTCCAACCAGATCCAGAACCGCATCCCGGACCCGGTCGACTATCTGGAGATGCGGCGGGCCACCTTCGGCTCCGAGCTCACCATGGGCCTGTGCCGCCTCGGTCACGGCCCCGAGGTCCCGCCGGAGGTCTACCGCAGCGGCCCCGTCCGGTCGATGGAGAACGCGGCCATGGACTACGCGATGCTCCTGAACGACGTCTTCTCGTACCAGAAGGAGATCGAGTACGAGGGGGAGATCCACAACGGCATCCTCGTCGTGCAGAACTTCTTCGGCTGCGACTACCCGACCGCGCTCGGCGTCATCCATGACCTGATGACCCAGCGCATGGAGCAGTTCCAGCATGTCGCCGCCCATGAACTGCCCATCCTGTACGAGGACTTCAAGCTCTCGGAGGAGGTGCGCGGAATCATGCGGGGCTATGTGGTGGAGCTGCAGAACTGGCTGGCCGGAATCCTGAAGTGGCACCAGGACTGCCGCCGTTACGGCGCGACGAACCTGGCGCGGCGCGCCCACGGATTCGTGCCGGACCAGGCGCCCGCGCTGCCGTTCGCCTGGCGCGCGGAGCCCGCCTCGCTCTGACGGGTTCCGGCGGTCGGCGGCCTCGGTGACCTCGCGGACCTCCTCCGCGAGGTCGGGTCCGCCTCACACCCGCCGGCGACGTGATGGTGCGGGCGCTCGGGCGGACCCGCTCGCGGGTGCGAGGCCGGCATGGGCCACCGCGGCTCGCCCTGCGCGTGCGCGTGCTCGCCCGCGACGAGGTTCCCGCGGCGGTCGCCGTCGGCGCGGCCGATCTGGACCTCGTCGACGGACTCGCCGCGCCGAGCGGCCCCCTCCGGCTGCCCGACATGGCCCGGCTGACCACGCACGGCGTCAGCGAGGAACCGGTCTGCGTGCTGCTGCCCGCGTCTCATCCGCTCGCCCGGCGCGCGGGCCCGCGTCGCGGCGACCTGGTCGACGCCCGTCGGCTGGACGCCCCCGGCTCCGGCCTGCCGCCGGACCAGCAGCGCGCCGCGAACGGCGGCGGCCGTGGCGGACGGACTTCTCGAACGGGGATGACAGTCTCACTCGTTAGGGAATCGTCGCGCGCCGGTGGCCGGGGTAGAGCAAGGGCCGGAGGCGGTCCTAGAACACCTGCCAGAACATCTGCCGGAGGCGACCCATGGAACAGACCGCGTTGCGTCCCAAGCCGATGCCCGGTCAGGACCCGGGCGGCGGTGGCGGCGGTAGCGGTAGTGGTAGCGGTGGTGGTAGCGGTGATAGTGGCCGTCCGCCCGGTGAGACCCGGCGCCCGCACGCTGCGCGGCGCCGCGGCAGGCGGCTGATGACCCTGCTGTTCAGCCTGTTCGTCGGGTCGGTGCTGGTGCTGTCCGGCGTGGGGCTCGGCACGGTCGGCGCGACGGTGATCGGGATGAGCAGACTGGCGGACCTCCGGAAGCAGGCCGCCGGTGCGGCCGGGCAGACACGGCAGACCCCGGGTGTCTCCGGGCTGCCGCTGCCCGGTGGCTCCACCACCGAGTCCGGCAGCGGCAGCCCGATCCCGTCGGGGCGGTCCGAGCGGGAGACCGGCCGGGCGGCCCTGGGGATCGAGGCCGTCGACGCCCCGGAGGGCGGGGGCGCGCTGGTCGTCGGGGTACACATCCCCGGTCCCGGCTACACCGCGGGCCTGGTGCGCGGCGATGTCCTGGTCGCCGTCGGCGGGACCGAGGTCTCCTCGGCCGCCGACCTCGCCCGCGCGGTGGCGGACGCTCAGCCGGGCAAGGAGGTCACCCTCGACGTGCGTCACGCGAACGGCAACCGAAGGCAACTGTCCGCGCTCCCGGGCATCGTGACCTGAGACGGACGGGCGGCCCGGACGACCGCGGCTCCGATGTCCCACCGCACACCGCACCCCGCATGCCGGGCGCCGTACGCGGCACACGGCACGCCGGGCGCCGCCCACCGCATGCCGGGCGCCGTACGCGGCACGCCGGGTGTCCCCGCGGCTGGCCGGACCGCCGTTCGCGGGCTCCGGAGGCCTCGCCCCCCGGCGGGAGGCAGGAGGCAGGGGCGAGGCCCCGGCGCGGCAGGACGCGGGGGAGGGCTCCGAGCGTCGGCGGATGCCCGGGGAGCGGCTCTCGGACCTGACGGGCGCTGGGGGAAAGGGGCTGGCCACGCGGGCCGCGGGCCGCCAGGATGGCCGCATGCTGAGCACCCTCCTCGCCTTCCTCGGCGCCTGCACCCTGATCGCCGCCTCGCCCGGCCCGAGCACCGTGCTGATCATCAAGCAGTCGCTGCGCAGCCGGCGGTCCGGCTTCCTGACCGTGCTAGGCAACGAGACGGGTGTCTTCGTGTGGGGCGCCGTCGCCGCCCTCGGCCTCACCGCGCTGCTCGCCGCCTCCGAGATGGCGTACGACGTCATGCGGATCGTCGGTGCCGTCGTGCTCGTCGGCTTCGGCGTCCAGACGCTGTGGCAGGCGCGCCGTACCAAGGGGGCCGTCGACGGCGGCTGGGAGGGCCCGGAGAAGAGCGGCTGGGCGTCCTACCGGGGCGGGCTGCTGCTCAACCTCGCCAACCCGAAGGCGGCCGTCTTCGCGATGTCCTTCCTGCCGCAGTTCGTGCCCGAGAGCGCCCCGCACCTGCCCGCCATGCTCGGCCTCGCCGCGCTCTGGGCGGTGTACGAGGTGGGCTACTACAGCGTGTACGTGTGGTTCGTCGGCCGGATGAAGGCCGTCCTGTCCCGGACGGGCGTACGCCGGCGCCTGGAGCAGGTCTCCGGAGGCGTCCTGCTGCTCCTCGGAGCCCGCCTCGCCCTGGAGAGCTGACGGCGACAGGCACAACCGGCTCGCGCACACCCCACCGGAGGGGCAGGATGCTGCCGTAGCCCCCTGGGGAACTCCGGACACACGGAGGCATGGATGACCACCGCCACACCCGCGCCCTTCACCGCCGGCGACTACGAGGCCCGCATGCGGCGCGCCGCCGACGCCGCGGCCGACGCCGGTCTCGACGGCGTCCTGGTCGCGCCGGGGCCCGACCTGGTGTGGCTGACCGGGTACCGCCCGGCGGAGACCGAGCGGCTGACCCTGCTGGTACTGCGGGCGGGACACGACCCGGCCCTCGTCGTGCCCACCCTGGAGGCGCCCGACGCGGCCAAGTCGGCCGGCGCGCCCGCGCTGACCCTCCACGACTGGACCGACGGCACGGACCCCTACGAGGCGGCCGCGCCCCTCCTGGAGCGCGCCGGCCGCTTCGGGATCAGCGACAACGGCTGGGCCCTGCATCTGCTCGGCCTGCAGAAGCGGCTCCCCGACAGCCGCTACAGCGCGCTCACCGAGGCCCTGCCGATGCTCAGGGCCGTCAAGGACCAGGCGGAACTGGACCGGCTCGCGGCCGCCGGAGCGGCCGCGGACGCGGCGTTCGAGGAGATCCGGAAGGTGTCCTTCGCGGGCCGCAGGGAGTCGGAGGTCTCCCGCGACCTCGCCGAACTGCTGCGCCGGTTCGGGCACTCCCAGGTCGACTTCACCATCGTCGCCTCGGGCCCCAACGGAGCCAACCCGCACCACGAGGCCGACGAGCGCGTCATCGAGCACGGCGACATGGTGGTCCTGGACTTCGGCGGTCTCAAGGAGGGCTACGGCTCCGACACCTCCCGCACGGTCCACGTCGGCGAGCCGGACGACGAGGAGCGCAAGGTGCACGACATCGTGCGCGAGGCCCAGGAGGCCGGCTTCCGTGCCGTGCGGCCCGGAGCCGCCTGCCAGGACATCGACCGCGCGGCGCGCGCCGTCATCAAGGACGCCGGGTACGGCGAATACTTCATCCACCGCACCGGGCACGGCATCGGCGTCACCACCCACGAACCGCCCTACATGGTCGAGGGCGAGGAACAGCCCCTGGTCCCCGGCATGTGCTTCTCCGTGGAGCCGGGCATCTATCTGCCCGGCCGGTTCGGGGTCCGGATCGAGGACATCGTCACGGTGACCGACGACGGCGGACGCCGCCTCAACACCACATCCCGCGAGATGGTGATCGTCGACTGACGTGCGACCGCCGACCGCGCGGCAACCGCTTCGCCCCCGCACCCGGACGACAAGGGCGCGACCATGACCCAGACACCGACACCGACCACGGAAACAGTCCGCGGACTGGTCCTCTCGCTGCTGGCCGACGACACCGCGGCGGGCCCGGGACCGGACGTGCGGCCCGTCGCCGAGGGGGGCGGGCTCTCCACCTGGTGGGTGGGCCGACGCCACGTGCTGCGGCTCACCCAGAACCGCGACGCCTCTCTGCGGCAACGCCGTGAGCTGCGGCTGCGCGACCTGATCCGCCCGCTCATCGGGGTCGCCGTCCCGGTGAGCGTCGCGCGGGGCGAGTGGGCGAGCGGACTGAACTACACCCTCGACACCAAGGTGCCCGGCGTCTCCGGCGAGGAACAGGACGTCTCGGCCCTCGGCGAGGCCGACCTGGCGGGGCTGCTGACCGGGCTGCGCGAGGTCCCCGTACGCCAGGCCGAGACGCTCGGTGTGCCGCGCACCCCGCCACGCTCCCTGGAGACCCTGCGGGCCGCCGCGCTACGCGCCGCCGAGCGGCTCCCCGCCGAGGAGTTCGACCCCGCGCGGTTCGCCCAGCTCGCCGCGCCCGCCGCCGTCCAGCTCGGCGCGCAGACCGGCGCCGCGGTCCTCGTGCACCACCACCTCCTGGGCGAACACCTCGTGGTCAGCCCCGACGGGCGGGTGCGCGGCGTCCTCGACTGGACCGATGCGGTCCTCGGTGATCCGGCCGAGGACATCGCCGGGCTCGCCACCGCCGTCGGCGCCCCCGCGGCCGTGCGCGCCGCCACGCTCGCCGGCTACGGCGCCCGTCCCTGCCTGCGCGGCCTGTGGCTCTCCCGCTGCGACACCGTCATCCGGCTCGCCGACCGCCATCGCGGCCGCGCCCGCGACGACAGTCCCGTCCCGCTCCTGGAGGCCCGGCTGCGGCGCGCCTGGGAGTCGATCCTGCTGGAGCGGGTCACGGATCTGCGGGACGGCCCGGACGACGTGCCGTAGGGCGCGGGCTCTTCCACGGCCTCCGCGCCGAGCGCCTCACGCCTGCGTCAGCACCACGCACGACTCGCCCGGCACGTTCAGGACCCCGTCCGCTTCCGGTGCTTCGGCCGGGTCCCAGGACGCCAGGATCCGCGCGCGGCGGATGCCGAGCGGGATCGCCGCGGGGTCCTTGGACAGGTTCACGGCGACCCGGACGTCCCCGCGCCGGACGGCGAGCCAGCGGGCGCCCGCATCGTGGGCGACCCTGACCGCCGCGAGATCGGGGTCCGAGAGGTCGGCCTGACCGTGCCGCAGGGCGATCAGTTCGCGGTACCAGGCCAGCACGCGCGCGTGCGCGGGCGCCTCGGGCTCCGACCAGTCGAGGCAGGAGCGGTCCCGGGTCGCCGGGTCCTGCGGGTCGGGGACGTCCTCCTCGGCCCAGCCGTGCGCCGCGAACTCCCGCCGCCTGCCCCGCCGTACGGCCTCCGCGAGCTCGGGGTCGGTGTGGTCGGTGAAGAACTGCCAGGGGGTGCCCGCGGCCCACTCCTCACCCATGAAGAGCATCGGCGTGAACGGCGCGGTCAGCGTCAGCGCCGCCGCGCAGGCCAGCAGCCCCGGGGAGAGGGAGGCCGAGAGCCGGTCCCCCTGGGCGCGGTTGCCGATCTGGTCATGGGTCTGCGCGTAGCCGAGCAGCCGCTGCGCCGAGACGCGCGCACGGTCGAACGGGCGGCCGTGATGCCGTCCGCGGAAGCTGGAGTACGTGCCGTTGTGGAAGAAGCCCGACGTCAGCGTCTTGCTCAGGGCCGCGAGCGGGGCGCGGCCGAAGTCCGCGTAGTAGCCCTGCGCCTCACCGGTGAGCGTGGTGTGCAGCGCGTGGTGGAAGTCGTCGTTCCACTGGGCGTGCAGCCCGAGACCGCCCTCCTCGCGGGAGGTGATGAGCCGCGGGTCGTTCAGATCCGATTCCGCGATCAGGAAGAGCGGCCGGCCCAGGTCGCCGGCGAGCGTGTCCACGGCCGTCGACAGCTCCTCCAGGAAGTGCAGCGCACGGGTGTCCCGCAGTGCGTGCACCGCGTCCAGGCGCAGTCCGTCGATCCGGTAGTCGCGCAGCCAGGCCAGCGCGCTGCCGACGAGGTACGCGCGCACCTCGTCCGAGCCGGGCGCGTCCAGGTTCACGGCGGAGCCCCAGGGCGTCTGATGCGTGTCCGTGAAGTAGGGCCCGAACGCGGGGAGATGGTTGCCGGAGGGGCCGAGGTGGTTGTGCACGACGTCGAGGACGACTCCCAGGCCGAGTTCGTGCGCCCGGTCGACGAAGCGCTTCAGCGCCTCGGGGCCGCCGTACGGCTCGTGCACGGCCCACAGGGAGACACCCTCGTAGCCCCAGCCGTGCCGGCCGGGGAACGGGCACAGCGGCATCAACTCGACGTGTGTGACGCCCAGTTCCGCCAGATGCCCGAGCCGCTCGGCCGCCGCGTCCAGCGTGCCCTCGGGCGTGTACGTACCCACGTGCAGTTCGTAGAGGACCGCGCCCGGCAGCGCCCGCCCGGTCCACTCGGCGCGCCACGCGTACCGCTCCTGGTCGACCACCGCGCTCAGTCCGTCGGGGCCGTCCGGCTGCCGGAGCGAGCGGGGATCGGGCAGCACGGGGCCGTCGTCCACCGCGAACCCGTACCGGGTCCCTTCCTCCGCGTCCGCGTCGCCCGTCCACCACCCGGCACGCTCGGGATCGCGGTCCAGCGCGCTCGTGACACCCGCGCAATGGAGCGTCATCCGGTCGGCCTGCGGTGCCCACACTTCGAATCGCACAGACGGTTCCCCCTTGTCGGCTCGCTGTGACAATCGGCCCGTCCATGGTGCTTCACCGGAGATCAATTCGCTTTCGGATCCACCCTTTTGCCGCGTGTTCGTCGCCCTTTGGTCCCGCGAACGGCTCCACGCGGTTCCTCGCGCCGTTTCGGGCTCTTCTGGACACCCCGTCGTTACTGCCCGACAATCACCATCGTGACGTCGTCCTTCGAGTTCCACACGTACCCCGCGCGGCTGTCCGACGCGGAGCGCGACCGGGCGCTCAAGTCCCTCCGTGACGGCGTCGCCCTCGGCCGCCTCTCGCACGACACGTTCATCCGCCGCATGGAGCTGGCCCTGGCCGCCCGCCGGTCCGACGAACTCGCCGTGCTCACCGCCGACCTGCCCACCGAGCGCCGCTGGTCGAAACTGGTGTTCGGCACGGTGGAGGCCGTCTCCGGCTTCACCGTACGGCTGCGCAGGGCCTGGCAGGCCGAGCGCCTGCCCAAGCTGCAGCTGCCCAACCCCGGCAGCCCCTATCCGCTGCGCATCGGCCGCGACCCGGCCAGCGGGCTGAGGCTCAACCACGAGACGGTGTCCCGGGTGCACGCCGAGCTGAGTCGGCAGAGCGGCGTGTGGGTGCTGCGCGACCTCGGCTCGACCAACGGCACGACCGTCAACGGCCGGCGCGTCATCGGCGCGTCCGTCGTGCAGGACGGCGACCAGATCGGCTTCGGCCGGATTCTGTTCCGCCTCGCCTCGGACTGAGCCGCGGCGGCACGGAGCTCCGCAACATCCCTCGCCTCCCTCGGTGTTGACGTACCTCCGGAGCCGTGACTGACTGTGGTTGCACCATGCGCATCAGGTGAACCGACGGCGCCGTACGAGCGGAGGTGTGCCCTGCCGCCACTCCGGCGCTACCCGACCGTGGACGAACTCGGCGTCCGCGCCGCCGCGCTCGCCGCCCGGCACCCCGATGCCGCCCGGCTGCGCCGCGTGGGCACCTCCCGGGCCGGCACGCCGCTGTGGCTCCTGTCCGTCGGACACGGCAGCCGCCAGGCCCTCGTCGTCGCCGGACCGCACGCCAACGAACCCGTGGGCGGTGCCACGGTCCTGCGGCTGGCCGAACGGGCGCTCGCCGACCCCCGGCTCACCGAGGGCGCGGACGCCACCTGGAACCTGCTGCTCTGCCTCGACCCGGACGGCTCGCGCCGCAACGAGGCCTGGCTCCGCGGCCCGTACACCCTCGGCCACTACTTCCGGCACTTCTTCCGGCCCGGCTTCCTGGAACAGCCCGAATGGCTGCCCGAGGGCGCGGACGGCACCGTCCTGCCGGAGACCCGCGCCCTGCTCCGCCTCCAGGACGAACTGCGGCCGTTCCTCCAGTGCTCCCTGCACGGCGTCGACGTCGGCGGCGCGTTCGTCGAGCTGACCCGCGACCTGCCCGGTCTCGCCCAGCGCGTCGCGCACAGCGCGGCCCGCCTCGGCATCCCGCGCGAACTCGGCCCGTACGACACCCTGTACTGGCCGGCGCTCGGCCCCGCCGTCTACCGCGTCCCGCCGCCGCGCAGGGGAGACCTGGCCGCCGCCATCACGGAGGCCGCGGTCGACTCCACCTGGTTCCACCCGCAGCCGCACGGCACGGTGACGGCGATCGTCGAGGCACCCATGTGGGGCGTCGGCGCCGTCGGGAACCCGGCGCGCCCCGCCGATCCCGACGCGGTGCTCCGCTCCGTCAGCCGCACGCTGCGGCACGACACGCGGCTCCTGGAAGGCATCCTGGCCCGCGTGCGGCCCGGCCTCGGCGCCTCGCCGGACGCGACCTGTCTCCTCGCGCCGGTGGACGACTATTTACTGGTCGGCCCCGGCCTCGCCGACTCCTGGGATCCCGACGTGCGGGACGCCGGCGCGCGCGCCCTGCCGCCGCTCGACACCGCCCGGCTCACGGCCCTGCGCCTCGCCGGACGCCGGGTCGCCCTGCGCACGGCCGGGCTGCTGCACCAGCTGGTCACCGCCTCCGGGCACGACCCGTGCGACGCGCTGCCCGAACTCGACCGGCTGATCGACGCGTGGTGCGCCGACTACCGCGACGGTTGCGGGGCCCGCTGGATACCGGTCGCACGCCAGGTCGAATACCAGGCGCGTGTGGTGCTCGCCGCGTTCGACCTCGCGGGGCGCCGCGCGGGCGCGCGTTCCCCTTCGGGTGAGCCGGGCCGGGGCGCGCAGGCCACGGTGCCGACGCACCAGGAATGACGAAGACCCTCCCGGTGCTCCGCGCCGGCCCGCTCGTCCACAGGGGAGCCGAGACGGGTGCGGTGTTCGACCTGCCGAGCTGAGTCAGGCGGCGCTGTCGCGCGCGTGGCGGGCGGCCGCCATCACCGTACGGGCCTGGTGCTCGACCTGGTTCTCCAGCGGCACCCAGCGCGCCCGGAAGCGCTCGGCGAAGGCGTCGCTCCAGCCGGCCACCAGCTGTTCGAGATGGGGCGCCTCGCGGTCACCGAACTCCTGGAGGACGCGCAGCAGCATGGACGCGGCCCGCAGCGGAATCCGCCGGCCGAACGCGTCGACACTGCCCACGTACGCCATCGTCGTGTCCGGAGGGGGCGCCTGCGACCAGTCCGCGGCGAGGCCCGGCACCAGTTCCAGCGCCCACTTCGCCGCCCGCAGAAGGGGCCCGTCGGGTCCCGGCAGCCGCGGCAGGGCCCGCCCGAGCACCGCCTCCACCTGGAAGGCGTCGGTCAGCAGCCGGTGTGCCAGGCGCCGCAGCGCCGCCGCGGGGGCGGGGTGGGGCGCCGGATCGTCCACCAGGTCGCTGGCCCACATCGGCACCTCCACGACGGCCGTCAGACCGCCGTACCGGTGGGCGTGGTACCAGGTGCTGTGCCGGGCGTCGTCCGGCATGCTCGGGTACGCCGCGTCCGAACCGGGCGCCGGCATCACATGGACCCCGGGCCCTGAAGCGGGCCAGCCCGCGGCGTCCGACGCGGCCGTCTCGACCGGGATGCGCAGCTCCGCCGCGGACTTGGCGAACGGCTCCGCGAGCCCCGGGATGTCCTTGGTCAACTGCACCCAGCTGCCGCCCAGATCGGTCCCGTGCAGCGTCGCCTGGAGATAGGGCCGCAGCTCGTCGATGACCCGGGTCAGCGCGCGGGTCTCCGGCGGCAGCCGGTCGGGCGGCAGGACGGAGGGCGACCACTCCGGCTGCTCGGGTCCGGCGGGACGGAAGAAGCCCAGGTGGTAGTCGAGCAGGGTGCGCGGCGCGGGCGTCACATGCAGGCTCGCCCCGTCGGGGTCCGCGCAGAGCAGAAAGTGCCAGGAGGTGTCTCTTCGCAACTCCCGTCGGCGCAGCACGCGTTCGGCCAGCGACAGCAGCGTCGAACCGCCCGTCGGTTCGTTCGCGTGGGCCCCGGCCACGACGAGGACCGCGCGCCGGGCGTGGCCGACGGACAGCAGTTGGAGAGGCCTGCCCGCGCGGGAGGTCCCCACTTGCCTCAGGACGCACAGGTCGGGTCGGTGGGCCGCCAACGCCCAGGCGGACGAGACGATTTCGGTCACACTGGGATAGCGCAACTCCGGCAGGTGACTCACCCCCGACTGGTCCGCCCTGCGTCGCTTTTGGCAGTACTCCACGGTCTCGGGGAACTGTCAAGAACGCGACACGGCGGCTCCGCGGGGCACCGGGTGGCACTTTCCCCTGGCAACGGGCCGCCGCGGATGCGCGAGCCGCCCGGGGCCGGTGCGGACCGCACCCCCCGGCCTGCGGAGAACCGGGGGAGGGGCCCGGGAACGGGAGCCCGGGACGGGTGGACGGCGTACGCGCGCGCCACGCGCGGGCGAGCCGGTGTCACGTACACGATTCACCCGTAAGGGTGTACGGGAACTGCGGTCCCGGTCAGACGGTGGTCGACTCGGAACAACCGCGCGCGGGTCCGGCGCGCAGACCCGAGGTGGTGGCCCGCGGTGCTGTGTCCTCATGGCCTTCCCCGCGAAGGCGGCCCGGCGGCGATACCCGCGGGCCCACCGGTCAAGATCACGCCCCCGCCCCTGCCCCCGAACGTGCCGGGCCCGCCTCCCCCGTCCCTCGCGGGTCCGCCCCCGCCTGGCTTCCTGAGCGGGCCGCTCTCGCCCGTCACGAGCCCGCCGCCGACCCCGATCACGGCCATGTCTCTCTCGCCGGTGACCCCGTTCGCGCCCCCGTGCCCCGCGTCCGAGGCGCCGTACCTGCCCCCGCGCGTGCCGTCCGCGCGGGCGACCGTTCTGCCGAGCCTGCTCGATCCCGGCACCGAGCGCGACCCCCACCCGCTCTACCGCACCCTGCGCGGAGACTTCCCCCTCGTGTACGACGAGCCGTTCGGCGCCTGGCTGATCAGCAGGTACGCCGACGTGCGCGCCGCACTCGCGGACCCGCGGCTCGTCGCGCCCCCGCCCGGACCCGCACTCGCCCCCCGCCCGGACGGCGTGCCCGGCGGCCACCGGGCCCTCCTGTCCCCGGCGCTCCGGGGTCGCGCGCTGGCGGCCCTGGAATCGGGCGTCGAGCGCACCGCGTACGTCCTCGCCCGCCGCCTCGCGTCCCGCCGGGAGGCCGATCTCGTCGCCGAGTTCTGCCAGTGGCTGCCCGCCGCGGCCGCCGTCGCCGCGCTCGGGCTGCCCTACGAGGACACCGCGCGCGTGCACGCCTGGTGCCGTACGGGACTCGACCACCTCGGCGGGCACCGCCCCGGACTCGACGCCTACCTGCGCCCCCACGTCGCCCGCCGCCGTGCCCACCCCGGAGACGATCTGCTCTCCGCGCTGTGCGCGGCCCGGGCCGACGGCCGTCCCCTGCCGGAGGAGGACGTGACGGGCCTGGCCGCCGCGGTGCTGGGCGCGGCCGGCGAGACGACCGCACGCGCGCTCGCCTCGTTCCTCGCCAACCTCCTGGACCATCCCGGCCAGTTGGACCTGATCCGGACCCGTCCCGAGCTGGCGGACGGTGCCTGGGCCGAGTCGCTGCGCCGGGATCCGCCGCTGCAGATCGTGCCGCGCCGGGCCCTCGAACCGATCGGCCCGATCCCCGAGGGCGCCGCCGTGGCGTGTCTGCTCGGTGCCGCGGGCCGCGACCCGGCACGGTTCGCGGACCCGGACCGCTACGACGCCTTCCGCGCCGACCCGGGTGAGCTCGCGTACGGCTCGGGACCGCACTCCTGCCTGGGTGCCCCGCTGGCCCGGCTGACCGCGGAGCACGGTCTGCGCGCCCTGCTGACCGTCCTGCCGGACGTCCGCAGGGCGCCGGGGCCCAGGCCTCCCGCCGAGGGTCTGATCAGCCGGTCTCCCCGGACCCTGCCGGTGCGTCTGCGCTGACACGCTCCAGCAGCACGACGGGCGACCTCTCGAAGAGCTCCGCCACGCGCGCGTGCCCCGTGAACTCCCGCTCGGGCGAGTCGGGGGAGAGCACGTCGGCCCACCGTCCCTCGGGGAGCGCCAGCCGGGTGTCGCGCCAGCCGCCCGCCTCCGCCAGCCGCAGCGACAGCCGGGTGACGGCCGTGATCACCTCTCCCGACCGCAGGAACGCCGCGCAGTGCGCGGCTCCCGGACCCCCGGCCGGCAGGGGCGCGTACGTCGCGGCGTCGCCGAAGACGTCGGGCCGCCGGGCGCGCAGCCGCAGCGCGGCGGCCGTGAGCGCCACCTTCTCCGCGGACAGGTCCCGCGGGGTGAACGCCCCCCGGTTGTCCGGGTCCACCAGTGCCCGGTACTCGTCCTCGGTGCCCTGGTACACGTCCGGCACCCCGGGCATCGTCAGATGGACCAGAGCGGCCCCGAGGACGTTCGCCCGCACGTGCGGTGCCAGGGAGGCCCGGAGAGCGGCCACGCGCCGGCCAGGGGCCCCGCACGGCCCCTCGGTGACGAACGCCGCCACAGCGTCCTCGTACGCGGGATCCCGCTCGGTCCAGGCGGTGTGCGTTCCGGCCTCCCTGATGTGCTTCAGCAGAGCGTCCCGGACCCGCTCTTCGTACGCCGCACCGCCGCCTTCGCCCCCACCTCCGCCTTCCCGCTCGTGCCCGCCGCCACCGTCGCCGCCACCGTCGCCTTCGGCAGGGCCGAGGCCGAACACCGTCTGCCAGGCGGCCCACGCCACCTGCGGGTCGGGCATCCCCGCCCCGTCGTGGGTCACCTCGGCGAGGACGTCGGACCAGCGCTCCGGGCACTGGGTGAGGACCGAGACGGCGGCGCGTACGTCGGCGCTGCGCTTGGTGTCGTGGGTCGACAGGACGGTTCCGGTGGCGGGCCAGTCGCGCTGCACGCGCGCGCAGTAGGCGTGGAAGTCCTCCGGGGACACAGCGGGGCTGCCCGGGTCGCCGCCCACCTCGTTCGCGGACAGCAGCGGCACATAGCGGTAGAACGCCGTGTCCTCCACGGACTTGGCCCGCAGCGCCGACGAGGTCTGCGCGAACCGGGCCCGGAACTCGGCCGCCTCGGGCCCGGCACCGCCCCGCCCGAGCACCAGGTCCCGTACGACGTCCACGGCATGGGCCTCCTCGGGCACCCTGAACGCCGCCCTGGCCTCGTCGGCGGCCCGCTCGGTCACCACCAGGGACGCGTCCGTGGACGGATAGGGCCGGTACACCTCCAGCCGGACCAGGAGCTCCCGCAGCGCGGCGCCCAGGGCCCAGGGGGCGTGGTCGCGCAGGGCCGGGTCGGGGGACGCGGCGCACAGAGCGCTCACCACGCGCGTGAGGCGCTCCACCTCGGTGGCCAGTTCGTGGGTGACCACCTTGTACGCCGCCCGGCGCACCGTGCTCTCCCAGTGGCCGCCCCGGTCGGCCTGCGGGACCGCGAACCGCCGGTAGCGGCCGAGGAGCCCGCTCGCGCCGGCTTCGTCGGTGAAGAGGCCGTCGACGTGCCGCAGCGCGTCGTAGCCGGTGGTGCCCGCCACGGGCCACGCGGGCGGGAGCGGCTCACCGTCCGCGAGGATCTTCTCGACCACCGTCCAGCGGCCCCCGGTCGCCTCGTGCAGCCGGCGCAGATACGTGTCCGGGTCCGCCAGACCGTCCGGGTGGTCGATGCGCAGTCCCTCGACGACACCGTCGTCGAGGAGTTCCAGGATCTTCGCGTGGGTCGCCGCGAACACCTCCGGGTCCTCGACCCGCACTCCGATGAGCTCCGAGATGCTGAAGAAGCGCCGGTAGTTGAGGTCCGTGCGGGCCATCCGCCACCAGGCCGGGCGGTACCACTGGGCGTCGAGGAGCTGGGGCAGCGGCAGCTTCGCGGTGCCCTCGCGCAGCGGGAACACGTGGTCGTAGTAGCGCAGTATGTCGCCGTCGACCTTCAGGTGGCCGATCTCGGCGCCGAGACGGTCCCCGAGCACCGGCAGCAGGATCCGGCCGTCCTGGGCGTCCCAGTCGATGTCGAACCAGCGCGCGTACGGCGACGCGGGGCCCTCGCGCAGCACCTCCCACAGGGCGTGGTTGTGGCGCGGGGCCATCGCCATGTGGTTCGGCACGATGTCCACGACCAGGCCCAGCCCGTGCTCCCGCGCGGTGCGCGCCAGGGAGCGCAGCCCCTCCTCACCGCCGAGTTCGGCCCGTACGCGCCCGTGGTCCACCACGTCGTACCCGTGCGTGGAGCCGGGCACGGCCTCCAGGACGGGGGACAGGTGCAGATGGGAGACGCCGAGCGAGGCCAGGTACGGCACGGCCGCCTCGGCGCTCCGGAAGGGGAACCCCGGCTGGAGCTGCAGCCGGTACGTGGCGGTCGGTACGACGGGAACAACCGGGCCGGGGACGACCGGGTCCGTGATCGCCGGTTCGGGACGCTCAGGTGTCATGGGAACCTACGTACCCGCCCGGCCGGATTTCCTGTCATCGGCGCACGCATATGGACACGCACGGCGGCCCGGCCCGGACGCACGACGGACGGCGAAGACCCGCGCCCCGCGCGCGTGCGCCCCACGACGGAGACCCCCGCGCGCGTGCGCCCCACGACGGAGACCCCCGCGCGCGTGCGCCCCACGGCGGGAGCCACGCGCGCGTGCCGATCGGACCGGGCCCTCCTACGCGGGCCGCTGCAGCACCGTCATGCTCCGGTCGACCAGGGTCAGCCGCTCCCCGGCCTCGACCTTCGCGCCCGTACCCGGGGCGACTCCCTCAGGCCGGGACGTGTCGACGACGACCTGCCACAGGCGGCCGTGGTCGACCGGCACGACGAAGTCCAGGGACTTCGGCGAGGCGTTGAACATCAGCAGGAAGGAGTCGTCGGCGATGCGCTCCCCGCGGGGGCCCGGCTCGGAGATCGCGTTGCCGTTGAGGAAGACGGACAGCGCCCGGGCCTGCGCGGAACCCCAGTCGCGCTGGGTCATCTCCTGGCCCTCCGGGGTGAACCACGCGATGTCGGAGAGCTCGTCGTGGGTGCCCTGGACGGGCCGCCCGTGGAAGAACCGCCGCCGCCGGAAGACGGGATGGTCCCTGCGCAGCCACACCATCGCGCGCGTGAAGTCCAGGAGGTCGGAGCCGTCCTCCGGCCACGGCACCCAGGCCAGCTCGCTGTCCTGGCAGTACGCGTTGTTGTTGCCGCCCTGGGAGCGCGCGAACTCGTCGCCGTGGCTGAGCATGGGCACGCCCTGGGAGAGCATCAGCGTGGCGATGAAATTGCGCTGCTGCCGGCCCCGCAGCGCCAGCACGGTCTCGTCGTCCGTCTCGCCCTCGGCGCCGCAGTTCCAGGAACGGTTGTGGCTCTCGCCGTCGCGGTTGTCCTCGCCGTTGGCCTGGTTCCGCTTGTGGTTGTAGGACACGAGGTCGTGCAGCGTGAAGCCGTCGTGGCAGGTCACGAAGTTGATGGAGGCGAGCGGGCGGCGACCGTCGTCCTGGTACAGGTCGGACGAGCCGGTCAGCCGGGACGCGAACTCGGCCAGCGTGCGCGGCTCACCGCGCCACATGTCCCGCACGGTGTCGCGGTACTTGCCGTTCCACTCGGTCCACAGGGGCGGGAAGTTGCCCACCTGGTAGCCGCCCTCGCCGACGTCCCAGGGTTCGGCGATCAGCTTCACCTGGGAGACCACCGGGTCCTGCTGGACGAGGTCGAAGAACGACGACAGCCGGTCCACTTCGTGGAACTGCCGGGCCAGGGTGGCCGCGAGGTCGAAGCGGAAGCCGTCCACGTGCATCTCGGTGACCCAGTAGCGCAGCGAGTCCATGATCAGCTGGAGCACGTGCGGGGAGCGCATGAGGAGGGAGTTGCCGGTGCCCGTGGTGTCCATGTAGTAGCGGGGGTCGTCCGCCAGGCGGTAGTACGAGGCGTTGTCGAGGCCCCTGAAGGAGAGGGTCGGACCCAGGTGGTTGCCCTCGGCCGTGTGGTTGTAGACCACGTCGAGGATGACCTCGATGCCGGCCTCGTGCAGCGCCCGGACGGCCGACTTGAACTCCAGGACCTGCTGCCCCCGGTCGCCCCAGGAGGCGTACGCGTTGTGCGGGGCGAAGAAGCCGATGGTGTTGTAGCCCCAGTAGTTGTTGAGACCCATGTCGACCAGACGGTGGTCGTTGACGAACTGGTGTACGGGCATCAGTTCCAGCGCGGTGACGCCGAGTTCCGTCAGGTGTTCGATGATCGCCGGGTGGGCGAGCGCCGCGTACGTGCCGCGCAGCTCGTCGGGGAGCGCCGGATGCAGCATCGTCAGGCCCTTGACGTGGGCCTCGTAGAGCACGGTGTGGTGGTACTCCGTGCGGGGGCGCCGGTCGTCGCCCCAGTCGAAGTACGGGTTGACCACGACCGACGACATGGTGTGCGGCGCCGAGTCGAGGTCGTTGCGCTTGTCGGGCGACCCGAACGGATAGCCGTACACCTGCTCGCCCCAGGTCACGGAACCGGCGATCGCACGCGCGTACGGGTCGAGGAGCAGCTTCGCGGAATTGGCACGCTGTCCGCGCTCCGGCGCGTACCGCCCGTGCACCCGGAAGCCGTACCGCTGTCCGGGCATGATGCCGGGCAGGTAGGCGTGCCGGACGAACGCGTCGGTCTCGCGCAGTTCCACGGCCGTCTCCGAGCCGTCGTCGTGCAGCAGACACAGCTCAATACGGTCGGCGGCCTCCGAGAAGACCGCGAAATTGGTACCGGCACCGTCGTACGTGGCACCGAGTGGATATGCCTCTCCAGGCCAGACCTGCATGGATATGACTCTTCCAGTAGTGCCGTGCCCCTGGGGGCGAGTCCGAGCCGAGTCTCCCCGAAAGTGATGGAACCTCCTATGACTTACATCCCTCTTACCCCGTGACCAGGCATACCTCGTATGCCGAACCAGTGGGACTCGAGCGACTCCTGAAGTACGTGGGGGGAGTAGGGGGAAATGTGCGCAAGATAGTGCACCGCCATCTGGGCAAGGTGGTGGCAGGTGCGGCCATCGCGGTGGCCGGGACGGCCGTGATGGTCGGTATCACCCTTCCGGGGTCGGCGGGGGCCGACGAGCGGGACGGGGGCCTGGCAGCCGGCACGACCGCGCAGGAACGGGCGGCGCTGCGGGAGCAGGGCGGAGCGGTGCGGCCCGGCGTCGTCGAGCGGGCTCCGGCCCAGGGCGAGAAGGGCAAGGGCCGTGACCCGCTGACCGACGACGAGATGAAGCGCGTCGAGCGGATCGCGGTGAACCGGCAGCTGTTCAACGCCACCGAGAACGTCGAGGGCGAGCGAGGACCGCAGCGGATCGGCGTCGACCTCGCCGAACCCGAGACGGCCGAACTGGACGACCCGAACGCGCCGCGCCGCGCCGACGTCACGTTCTACGACTACAAGGACGACACGCTCGTCACCAAGACCGTCAACCTCGACACCGGGAAGGTCGAGAAGACGGGCACCCAGCACGACGTGCAGCCGCCGATCAGCCGCGACGAGATGACCGAGGCCGCCGAACTGCTGATCGCCGACCCGCTCGGCGCCGGCCTCAAGGCCGACTTCAAGGACGCCACCGGCAAGGAACTCGCCTCGCCCGACCAGCTGATGCTCAACAGCATGGTCTACCGCGCGACGCCCGGCGGCCAGCCCGCCGTCCTCGACGCCTGCGGCGAGCACCGCTGCGTACGGCTCTTCCCGAAGGTCAAGAACGGGCCCTGGATCGACAGCCGTGACCTGGTGATCGACCTGAGCACCCGCAAGGTCGGCAAGCTCGGCTGAGCGCCGCCCCTCTCTCCTTCCCACCTTCACTGCTTTCCGCAAGGAGTCACTTCTTCATGCGCGTCAACAGAAACAGCCGTGCCCGCAGCCGGGCGGCGGCGGGCCTCTCGGTGCTCGCCCTGGCCGCCGGCGCGACGACGGCCGCAGGACCGGCCGTCGCCCAGCCGAAGGCCGCGCCCGCCCCGGCCGCCGACTGCAGCGCGGCCTACCGGATCGAGCAGAAGCTCGCCACCGGCACCACCTGGCGGATGTGCTGGCACTACGAGAGCGAGGCCGGGCTCGTCCTGGAGGACATCTCGTACCAGCCGCCCGGCGAGGCCGCCCCGATCAAGGTCCTCAGCAGCGCCAAGCTCGCCCAGATCGACGTCCCCTACGACGACGGCTCGGTCGAGTACAGCGACCTGACGGGCGCCGGCTTCGGCCAGGGCCTGGTCGACATGGTCCCGGCCGAGTGCCCCGGCGGCGCCATCAAGACGGTCAAGGTCCCCGACGCCTGGGACCCGCAGCACGCGAACGTCAAGGGCCTGTGCACCACGACCCGTTCACGCGGTCACGCCTATCGGATGGAGGCCGACACCGGGAACAAGGTCTTCCAGAAGCAGGGCAAGGACCTTCTCGTCTACACCGTCAACAAGGTCGGCTGGTACGAGTACATCACCGAGTGGCGCTTCCAGGACGACGGCACCCTCAACATGAACGTCGGCGCCACCGGCAGCCTCTCGCCCGGTGACTACGACGCGGGTGACGGCCGCGGCTGGCCGCTCGGCAAGGGCGCCAAGGACTACGCCACCAGCCACAGCCACAACGTCTTCTGGCGGCTCAACTTCGGCCTGGACGGCTCCTCCAAGGCCAAGGTGGAGCAGTACGACTCCACGGTCAGCCCGCCCGCGAGCGGCGCGGCGGCACCGAGCAAGAAGACCACGGTCACGAAGATCACCAAGGAACTCGCGGGCGACGCCAAGAACTCGCGCTGGTGGCGTCTCGTCAGCAACTCGGGCAAGAACAAGGACAACCACGCCCGCAGTTACGAGCTCGTCCCGGGCGCGACCACCAAGTACCTCGGCCGTGCCTTCACCAAGCACGACGTCTACTTCACCGAGTACAACAAGTGCGAGCAGTTCGCCAGCGACAACCTGCGCAACTGCGGTGCCGGACACGGAAAATCCGTCGACAAGTGGGTCGGCGGGCAGACGCTCACGCACCCCGTCGTCTGGGTCAACTCGGGTTTCCACCACATCGCCCGCGACGAGGACCAGCAGCCCATGCCGGTCCACTGGCAGGGCTTCGCCATCGCACCGCGTGACGTCACCGCTATGAATCCGCTCACTCCGCCGGAGCTGGCGAACCAGAACGGGCATGTCGAACCAAGGTAGTTGGGAAACGACCTGTGCATCGGGCTGCACCGCTCGCCGCTCCCGGAGTACCCTTCCTTGATCGTTGATTGGGGCCTGGCCCCTGGGGAGTGCTCGGGGGAGCGGAAGGCGGTGCGCGGGTGGGCTCGGGAGGGCTGGAGTTGCCTCCTGGTGACGAGGGTCACGAGGGGAACTCCACAGATGTCCCACCCGGCGCGGTGTCCCTGGCACGGCCGATGGAAATGGGATCCATTGGACCGGAACTGGACTGGGGCGCCGACGCCTGGCGCGAGGTGCGTACGCGCGCCCAGCGAGCCGGGCGCGCCTACATCTGGCTGAACCTGGTCGAACAGCGGCTGCGCGCGGTCGTGGCCGCTGTTCTCCGTCCCATCTACGAACCCGTCCACGGCGACGACTGGGTGGTCGCCGCCGCGGGTCCCGCCGGGCAGGAGTGGGTGCAGCGGGCGGTCGCCGTCCGCGAAGTCAGCCGTCGCAAGGGGTACTTGCTCGACCCGGCCGACGACAACGTGCTCAGTTTCCTCACGTTGCCCCAGCTGCGCGAGCTGATGGTGCAGCACTGGCCGTGCTTCGAGCCCTACTTCGACGAGCGCAGGGACGTCGAACTGGCCCTGGACGAGCTGGAAGTGACCCGGAACGTCGTGTCGCGCAACCGCGCCCTGTCCGAGGCCGTGCTGGGCCAGGCCGAGCGGGCCGCGGCGAAGCTCCTGGAGATCCTCGGCGCCGGGAGCGACGTGCCCTCCGCGCGGCGGCTGCCCGTGGACGCCGTCGAGGAACTCGTGGGCGACCGGTACGCGGACGTCGTCGGGGTGCACTCCGACCGGGTGCGGCTGCTGCGCCAGTTCCCCGCCGAGGACCTCTTCGGCGGAGCCCGTCGGCTCGACGCGATCGGCATCGGCCTGAACCTGCTGGTGCAGAACTTCTCCGGGCGCCGGCTGGTCCGCCTCGCCGAGTCCGGCTGCCGGACGCGGCTGCTGTTCCTGAACCCCGCTTCCAGTGCCGTCAAACGGCGTGAGCGTGAACTCGGCATCAAGCGCGGCGAGTTGAGCCGGGCCGTCGAGATGAACATCCTGCACATGCGACGGGTCCGGTCCAGGCTGCGCGACCCGGACGCCTTCGAGATCCAGGTCTACGACGAGACGCCCCGCTTCACCGCCTACCTGGTGGACGGGGACGGCTCGGACGGCATCGCGGTCGTGCAGTCGTATCTGCGCCGGACGCGCGGCATGGAGGCGCCGGTCCTGGTGCTGCGCGGCGGAAGCCGGCTCGTCAAACCGGACGAAAGCAACGAAGAGGGGCTCTTCCCCACTTATCGCGAGGAGTTCGAGGTGGCCTGGGCCGATTCGCGGCCTGTGTCCTGAAAAGGCTCTCCCCCGGCCGAGCGGAACGCGGTCCTCGGATTGTCAGTGGCCCATGGGATCGTGGAGACCACTGGGGGAAAGCACCACGAAGAAGGGGGGCCGCCCATGGGCTGGCACCGGGAGCTGCTGATCGGCTTCGACCTGGAGACGACCGGGACCGATTCGCGCGAGGCGCGCATCGTGACGGGCGCCGTGATCGAGGTCAAGGACGGAGAGCCGGGAGGGCGCCGCGAGTGGCTGGCCGATCCGGGCGTGGAGATCCCCGTCGACGCCGTGGCCGTGCACGGGATCACCAATGAGCGGGCGGCCACCGAGGGCCGGCCCGCCGACGAGGTCGCCGACGCGATAGCGGGCGTCCTCGTCACCTACTGGCGGACCGGCGTCCCGGTCGTCGCGTACAACGCGGCCTTCGACCTCACGCTGCTCTCCGCCGAACTGCGCCGGTACGGACTGCCGTCGCTGCGCGAGCGGCTCGGCGGCATCGACCCGGCCCCCGTCATCGACCCCTACACCATCGACCGCTCGGTGGACCGCTATCGCCGGGGCAAGCGCAACCTCGAAGCGGTCTGCACCGAGTACGGAGTGGTCCTGGACTCCGCCCACGACGCCTCGGCCGACGCGCTCGCCGCGGCCCGGCTCGCCTGCGCGATAGCCGGCCGTCACCCCAAGGTCGCGGCCCTCGGCCCCGCCGAGCTGCACCGCCGCCAGATCGACTGGTACGCGGAATGGGCGGCCGACTTCCAGGGGTTCCTGCGCCGCAAGGGCGACGCGGACGCCGTGGTGGACGGGACCTGGCCGCTGCGGGACCTGGCGGACGACAGAGTCTGACCCGACCGCCTCCCGGGCCCCGCCACCGGACACGGAACCGGGGTCACCGGGTCCCGCCCGGAGCGGGCGCGCCGCGTGACAGGGGAGCGGGGAGCGCGGGCCGGTCGGAGCCGGCACCGTAGCGGGCGCCAGGGCGTACCGGGGAGTCCGTGCCGGGGCGAGACCGGAGGGGCCGTGATCGCTTCCGGTGGGAGCCGGCGCCGTAGGGGACGCCGGGGCCCATAGGGGGCCGCGCGGGGGCGAGACCGGAGGCACTCGCGCTCTTCGCCGAGAGGCGGCCGTCGGTGTGGAGGACGGCTCCGTCGATCGCGCGGCCGAGACCGGGCGTCCGGTCAGAACGGGTACCAGCGCACCGTCTCGTCGCCGTCCCGCAGGGACGCCACCCTGCGTTCGAACTCCGCCAGCGCCTTGGGGTCGGCCGGCGCGTGCTGGGCGACCCAGGCGCAGCTGGCCGTCTCCCGGGCGCCCCGGAGGACGGAGCAGCCCTCCCACGCGCGGACGTCCCAGCCGTACGCCGCGGTGAAGGACTCGTACGCCTCGGCGGGAAGCCCGTAACGGTCACGGGAGAGGGCCATGACCACCAGGTCGTGCTCGCGCAGATCGGCGGAGAAGGTCTCCAGGTCGACCAGGACCGGTCCGTCCGGACCGACATGGACGTTGCGGGGCAGCGCGTCGCCATGGATCGGGCCCGGCGGCAGATGCGGGACGAGCGCGGCGGCCGCCGTGGCGAACCCGTCGCGCCGCTCCCGCAGATACGCCGCGTCCACGGGGTCGATCGCGTCGCCCGCCAGACGCAGCCAGCGTTCCACACCGCCGAGGAGTTCGCGGGGCGGCAGGGTGAAGGAGGGGGAGGGCAGTGCGTGCACCACCCGAAGGAGTTCGGCCAGGTCGCGCGGTTCGGCGGGGCGGACGGGATCGGGCAGCCGGTGCCACACCGTCACGGGGTGCCCGTCGACCAGCAGCGGCTCCGGCTCGGCGGCCCGCACGGCGGGGACGCCCGAACCGGCCAGCCACGCGGCGATGTCCAGCTCCCGGCGCGCGCGGTCGAGGAGTTCGGCGTCCCGCCCCACCTTGACGACCAGGTCGCCGGCGGCGAACACCGCGTTCTCGCCGAGGGCGAGGAGCGACGCGTCCCGCGCCGGCCCCGGCAGCACGTTCGCCGCCGCCAGTACGTCCCGCGCCCGTGCCTCGTCCATCGCTCGCCTCCGTGTCCTCGCGCGCCGCCCGCGCTGCCCTCGCGTACGACGGCGTGGGGTCACGCCATCCGTCGGTCAGTGTCCCATTCCCACAGGTCGGACCCGGTGCTTGGTGTCCGGAGTCGCGCGGTGCCACCCGGCGTGCAACGGGACCCGATTGGTCGCGGAGGCCGCGACGGGCGGCACCCGAGGGAAACGGATCCCGAGGGAAACGATTCCGGCGAAGCGGATTCCGGCGAAGCGGAATGGCGCGGGCGCGGGCCGCGAGCGCGGCAGGGGCCACCGGAATGTCACCGTCCACGAGTGCCGTGACGTCCTTCCGTCACGGTTGCGCCCAGACGGTGAAGTCCTGGCGCACGTTGAATAACGGTCGGGTCATTGCATAACGCTCGGGTAACGCGGGGCTTGCCGGAAAGTCCCATCGACTCGGTTACTGATGGGACCGTTACCCCCTTGAAAAGGTTGCACGGGGCGGATCTTGTGCCTTGGGTGAGGGCATTCCTAGCGTGAGGTTAATTCCAGTCGAACATCAGGAAGTTGACCCATGCGACTCATACGTCGAGACATTCCGGACCTCGCCGAGGTGCGGCGCATCACGGAGAAGAAGCGTGACGCGTGGTGGACCGTGCTGCTCGTCGACCCGGTCGCCACACCCCTGGTCAGGCAACTCGCCATGCGGACGAGGATCACGCCGAACCAGATCACCTGGGGCGCGTTCCTGCTCGGCCTGGTCTCGGCGGCCTGCTTCGCGCTCGGCGACTGGCGCTGGCTCGTCGCGGGTGCGGTGGTCTACCACGTCAGCTTCATTTTCGACTGCATGGACGGCAAGCTCGCCCGGCTCACCGGCCAGGGCTCGGTGTTCGGTGCCTGGCTGGACTTCGTCTTCGACCGCATCCGGGTGGCCGTGTGCGCGGTGGCGCTGATGGCCGGCCAGTACCAGCGCAGTGGGGAGACGCTGTACATCTGGCTGGCCCTCGCCGTCGTGGGACTCGACACCCTGCGCTACATCAACTCCCTGGAGATCTTCAAGATTCGGCACTCCATGCGGAAGCAGATCAAGTCGCGGCTGCGGGAGGCGCGCCGCGCCGAGAACCAGGCCGAGCTGACCTTCATGGAGGACCTGCTCCGCGACAACCCCGAGGCCGACATCGAGCAGGACATGGGCAAGGCCGAGGCGGCCGCCGGGGCGGAGGCCACGGAGGGCGCGACGGCCGTTCCCTCGCGCCAGGTCATCGATCTGCAGCGGGAGTTCCGCCACCGTTTTCCGACCTATCTGCGGATGCGCTCCCTCCTGTTGCGGCACCGGATTCGTCCTCACCTGGTGAGCGGAATCGAATTCCAGATGGGCGCGTTCATCATCGGTCCGCTTCTCGACTCCGTCGTGGAGGCGACCGTCGTCTCCGGAGTGCTGCTTCTCGTCTTCGAACTCGCCATCATCTACAAGCTTCTGCTGTCCACCCGGGATTTCACGCGCACGATCAACTCGTTCGAGCGCGACGCGGTGACCAAGGCCGCCTGAGCCCTCTTCTCCCGGACAGCACGGTGGCCGGGGGTGCCCGCACCCCGGCCACGTATGAGGTTCGCCGTGCGGGCGTGGGTCACGCCGCCCCGGGATGCGGTCCCGCCAGCACGCTGGGCCGGGACACGAACGCGGCCTCCGGGCCGAAACGGGAGTCGAGGGCGTCCGCGAGGTCGTTCAGCGCGCGGGGGCAGTCCCCGTTGAACGAGGAGCCGTGCATCACGGCGAGCGTGGCGGGCCGCAGCTCCGCGAGCGAGCGCAGCGTGGCCGTCATCGCGGTCAGGCACGAGATCTGGCGGAACAATTCCTCCGCCTCCAGGCAGCGTTCGACGAGACTGTCGGCGGTGACGGCGGGCCCGTTGCCGAGGTGGGTGAACAGGTCACCGCAGAAGAGGGTGCGGGTGTGCTCCTCGAAGAGCAGCCGGGCCTCCCAATTGTGGGGTACGTGCGGGGTGTTGATGTTCCGCACGACCCGCCGCACCTCGTGGCCGCCGATGTCCAGACGCTCTCCCTCGCCCATCGGTCGCGGCGGCCGGGAGACCAGGTCGTTGAGGGTGACCAGGCAGCCCAGGGTGTTGTGTGCGACCTCGGCGTGCTGGGCCTCGGCCAGGAACTCGTTCACCGCGCCGCACTCGTCGGCCTCGACATGCCCGAACGTGATCCAGCGCAGCCGGTCGACCGGCATCACCTGTGCGATGGCCTCGGAGACCGATGGGAACAGGGCGCGC
Source organism: Streptomyces sp. NPDC060027 (assembly GCF_042737005.1). NCBI lineage: Bacteria > Bacillati > Actinomycetota > Actinomycetes > Kitasatosporales > Streptomycetaceae > Streptomyces > Streptomyces sp. NPDC060027. The sequence goes on along the minus strand of NZ_JBHWVI010000008.1, from coordinate 1,484 downwards.
ATCCCGGTGTGGAAGAGCAGGGGTTCCTCTGCCGCCACCAGGAACTGGTTGAAGGTGAACCCGGCCGGTGGGGCGATCTCGGGGACGTGGGTCGAGATCCGGTGGATGCCGTCGGCGATCTCGTCGAGACGCGTCTGCACGGTGAGCCGTCCCTTCGTCGCGGTGGGCCCCGGTTTCCGTAGTACCCGATCGGCGGGTGGGCCGCGACCGCAGACGTCTATTGGCTGGACGAGACGTATCGTCTCGCTTAGGCTCGGTACATGACCACTCGACCCGCCCATGTCGCCATGTTCTCCATCGCCGCCCACGGCCATGTGAACCCGAGCATCGAAGTGATCAGGGAACTCGTCGCCCGCGGCCACCGCGTCACGTACGCGATTCCGCCCGCGTTCGCCGACCGGATCGCCGAGACGGGCGCGGAACCGAAGCCGTGGACCTCGACGCTGCCCACCGACGACGATCCGGACGCGTGGGGGACCGAGCTGATCGACAACATCGAGCCGTTCCTGGCGGACGCCCTGCAGGCCGAGCCGCAGCTCGCGGCGGCCTACGCGGGGGACGAGCCGGATCTGGTGCTGTACGACATCACCGCCTATCCCGCCCGGGTGCTCGCCCATCGCTGGGGTGTCCCGATCGTGCAGCTCTCACCGAACCTGGTGGCCTGGGAGGGCTACGAGGAGGAGGTCGGCAAGCCGCTGTTCGAGCCGCTCAAACAGACCCCGCGCGGCAAGGCGTTCTACGAGACCTTCGCCGGCTGGATCGCCGAGAACGGCATGGACCTGAGCGTCGAGGACTTCATGGGCCGCCCCGACCGCTGCCTCGTCCTCATCCCGCGGGCCCTTCAGCCGAACGCCGACCGCGTCGACGAGCGGCGCTACACCTTCGTCGGGGCCTGTCAGGGCGACCGTGCCGCGCAGGGGGAGTGGCGGCGACCCGCCGGTGCCGGGCGGGTGCTGCTCGTGTCACTGGGTTCCAGCTTCACCAAGCAGCCCGCCTTCTACCGCGCGTGCGCCGAGGCCTTCGAAGACGTGCCGGACTGGCATGTGGTGCTGCAGATCGGAAAGTTCGTCGACCCGGCGGAGCTGGGCGAGCTGCCCGGCAACGTGGAGGTGCACCCGTGGGTGCCGCAGCTCTCGGTCCTCCGGCAGGCCGACGCGTTCATCACCCACGCGGGCGCGGGCGGCAGCCAGGAGGGACTGGCCACCGGCACGCCGATGGTGGCCGTACCGCAGGCGGCCGACCAGTTCGGCAACGCCGACATGCTCCGGACGCTCGGCGTCGCCCGCCACCTCCCCATGGAGGAGGCCACCGCCGCCACCCTGCGCGAGGCCGTCCTCGCGGTGGCCGACGATCCCCAAGTGGCCCGCCGGCTGCGGGAGATCCGCGAGCGGATGGCCGAGGAGGGAGGCACCCGGCGGACTGCCGACCTCATCGAGGCGGAACTGCGCGCGCGGACGTGAACCACACGCGAAGGGCCCGTCCTG